>DASPOZ010000475.1:0-8621 GCA_035625755.1 Candidatus Sulfotelmatobacter sp. | reverse complement strand
GCACCTTCACCTTCACGCTGCCGGTGCCGGGCCCGGCGGACGCGGAACCGCGGGATTAACAGGCTGCTGAAAAAGGCCCATCTGCGGCGTTGGCGCGCTCGCGCGGCGCTGCGACGTACGGACCGAGTACGCCTCGCACCTCGCATCGCGCGCCGCCTTGCATCTAGGCCTTTTTGAGCAGCCTGGCGAAGAGCGAGTTTTTCATCAGCCTGTTAGAATTGCGGGGGCACGGAGCCGAGGGCATATCCCATGGACCACGCCAACCGCTGCTGCCTGCCCGTTGAGCGCGCGCTCATGATCCCGAGCATCGTCCCGAACTTCCGGGCGGAGTTCGAGGCGCACTGCGGCCGCGGGTGTGAGTCCTGCCGCGCCGCGCTGCCGCCCAAGATCCTGGACCTCGACGAGGCTCGCGGGGAGTTTGTTTATGCCAGGGCCAAGGAGCCGGTCGTGCCCGCCGGGTAGGGTGCGGGCGCAGTGAGCTCTCCGCCACGGCCCCGGGTGGTGATCGTGGGGGCGGGGTTCGGCGGCCTGTGGGCCGCGCGCGCGCTGGCCCAGACGCCCGTGGACGCCCTGCTGGTGGACCGGAACAACTACCACGCGTTCCTGCCGCTGCTCTACCAGGTGGCGGCCGCCGAGCTGGAGCCGGAGGACATCGCCTACCCGGTGCGGAGCATCCTGCGAACGCTCCGTCACGCCCGCTTCGCGCTCGCCGATGTGGAAGCCATCGACCTTGCGGGCCGCGTCGTGAAGGCCACGGAGCGTTCGATCCCGTACGATTTCCTGATCCTGGCCACGGGCAGCGTGTCGCACTTCTTCGGCGTCCCCGGCGCCGCGCGGTACGCTTTCCCCCTCAAGACGATGGAGCAGGGGATCGGGCTGCGGAACCATATCCTGGGTTGCTTCGAGCGGGCGGCGCACGAGCCCTCGGCCGAAGGCCGCCGGCGCGCATTGACGTTCGCCATCGTGGGGGGCGGCCCCACGGGCGTGGAATTCGCCGGCGCGCTGGCCGAACTCATCCGCGGGCCCCTGCGGAGAGATTTTCCCGGCCTGGACCCGCGGGAGGTGTGCGTGGTGCTGTTGGAGGCCAGGGAGGGCATTCCCCCCGGACTGCCGGAGGGCCTGCGCGCCTACACCGAGGGGCGCCTGCGCCGCATGGGGGTGGAGGTGCGCGTGCGGGCCGTGGTGGCCGAGGTCACGCCCCACGCCGTGCATCTGCGGGACGGCACGGTGATCCCGACGGAGACGGTGGTGTGGACGGCGGGCGTGCGCGGGGACCCCTCGGCCCGGGTGTGGGGGCTGCCCACGGCCGCGGATGGCCGGGTGAAGGTGCTGCCCACGCTCCAGGTGCCCAACCACCCCGAGGTGTACGTCGTCGGCGACCTGGCCTGCGTGGAAGAGGGCGGCCGCCCGCTGCCGATGGTCGCGCCCGTGGCCATCCAGCAGGGGGTGGCCGCCGCGCGCAACATCCTGCGGCAGGTGCGCGGCGCGGACCCCCAGCCGTTCCGCTACCGGGACCGTGGCACGATGGTGGCCATCGGGCGGAACGCCGCGGTGGCCTGCCTGGGCCGCCGCCGCTTCAGCGGCTTCCCGGCCTGGATCGTCTGGCTGAGCGTTCACATCTTCAAGCTCATCGGCTTCCGGAACCGCCTCCTGGTCATGATCAACTGGGCCTGGGACTACCTCTTCTACGAACGCGCCGTGCGCCTCATCCTGCCCCTGCAGGCGCGCCCGAGTTCACAGCCGGCGGCGGAGGTTCGCCATCCGCCCGCACCGGGGCAAGCGGCGGAAGAGTCTGGCGGCGCGCCGAAACCGGGACCCGACGGTCCCAAACCTTCAGCTTTGTAACCCCTTGTCGTTGCGGCCCTGCCGCCCCACCGTTGAGACACGGGTGCCCCGCCCCCCCAGATCCCATCATTTCCGTGAAATATGGTGGTGGGCTAACTCCCTGGAAATGCCGGGGTAGCGCCCAGGCCTCGGCGGCGCGCACCGGCCCGCCCGCTGGCACCGTGATTGCGTTCCCTTCGGGCCCGGCGAGGTGTGCCGTCGCACCACAGGGGCGGGCCGGGGTCGTGGGGCCGGACGGCGGGTGGATTTCATGGACGAGCAGCCGATCGCCACGACGATGAAACTCCAGAATGGCCATCGATTCCCGGTGCACTTCGACCGGAGGAAAAGAGAGGGCAGGGCCCGGGTACTGGGGAAGGAGATGCGCTACACCCTGCAGACACGCATGGCCCGCAACGAGGCGGGGCGGCTCCGGATCGGCGGGGCGGCCGTGCGGATCGCCCTGGGCGTCGCGCCGGAGGATCGCCCGCGCGTGAAACGTTGCGTGGGCCTGTTGGAGGATTTCTGCGTCGTTGCGCAGGGCGCCCGCGGCGGCATCCCCGTGGATGTCGCCCTGGAGATCCCCGAGGGGCAGTGATCGCAGGCCGCGCCGGGACGGCCGCGGGAGACCGAGCATGATCAGACCCAAGGTGACCATCGACGGAAACGAGGCCGCGGCCGCCGTGGCCCACCAGATCAACGAGGTCATCGCCATCTACCCGATCACGCCATCGTCCCCCATGGGGGAGTGGGCGGACCAGTGGTCGGCCGAGGGCAAGACCAACATCTGGGGGACGGTGCCGCTGGTGGTGGAGATGCAAAGCGAAGGCGGCGCCGCCGGGGCCGTGCACGGCGCGCTGCAGACGGGGGCCCTCACCACCACCTTCACCTCGGCCCAGGGCCTCCTCCTGATGATCCCCAACATGTACAAAATCGCCGGCGAGCTCACGGCCACCGTCTTCCACGTTGCCGCCCGGTCGGTGGCGGCGCAGGCCCTCTCCATCTTCGGCGATCACAGCGACGTGATGGCCACCCGCGCCACCGGCTTCGCCTTGCTGGCGTCCAACTCGGTGCAGGAGGTGATAGATCTCGCCCTGATCGCCCAGGCCGCCAGCCTGGAGGCGCGGGTGCCCTTCCTGCACTTCTTCGACGGCTTCCGCACCTCCCACGAGGTCATGCGGGTGGAGCAGCTCACGCGGGACGACCTGCGGGCCATGATGGACGACGAGCTGATCCGGGCCCACCGGGCCCGGGCGCTCTCGCCGGAGCATCCCGTGATCCGCGGGACCGCGCAGAACCCCGACGTGTATTTCCAGGGGCGCGAGACCGTCAACCCCTACTACCTCGCCTGTCCCACCATCGTCCAGAACGCCATGGACAAGTTCGCCCGGATCACCGGGCGCCGGTACCGCCTCTTCGACTACGTGGGCGCGCCGGATGCCGAACGGGTGATCGTCCTGATGGGCTCCGGGGCCGAGGCGGCCGAGGAGGCGGCGGAGTTCCTGGCCGAGCGGGGCGAGAAGGTGGGCGTGCTGAAGGTCCGGCTGTACCGCCCCTTCGCCGTGGAGCAGTTCGTGGCGGCGCTGCCGGCGGGCGTCAAGACCCTCGCCGTCTTGGATCGGACGAAGGAGCCGGGCAGCGCCGGCGAGCCGCTCTACCTGGACGTGGTGGCGGCCGTGACCGAGGCGGCCGCCGCCGGGGGCGCCCCGTTCCGGACGCCCCCGCGCGTCGTCGGCGGGCGCTACGGCCTCTCCTCCAAGGAGTTCACCCCGGCCATGGTGAAGGCCGTCTTCGACGAGATGGGGAAGGCGCGGCCCCGGAACCACTTCACCATCGGCATCCACGACGACGTGACCCACACCAGCCTGGACTTCGATCCGGCCTTCTCCACCGAGGCCCCCGAGACGGTGCGCGCCCTCTTCTACGGCCTGGGCGCCGATGGGACCGTGGGGGCCAACAAGAACTCCATCAAGATCATCGGCGAGGACACGGAGAACCACGCCCAGGGCTACTTCGTGTACGACTCCCGGAAGGCGGGGGCCATCACCATCTCGCACCTGCGCTTCGGGCCCAAGCCGATCCGCTCCACCTACCTGATCGGCCAGGCCAGCTTCGTGGCCTGCCACCAGTTCTCCTTCCTGGAGCGCTACGATGTGCTCAGGGGGGCCGAGCCCGGGGCGGTCTTCCTCCTCAACAGCCCCTACGGGCCCGACCAGATATGGGATCACCTGCCCCGCAAGGTCCAGGAGCAGATCATCGGCAAGAAGTTGCGGTTCTTCGTCATCGACGCCTACGGGGTGGCCCGCGACATCGGCATGGGGGCGCGCATCAATACCATCATGCAGCCCTGCTTCTTCGCCATCAGCGGCGTGCTGCCGCAGGACGAGGCCATCGCCGCCATCAAGCGGTCCATCGAGAAGACCTACGGCAAGCGGGGCGAGGCCGTGGTGCGAAAGAACTTCGCCGCGGTGGACGGCGCCCTGGCCCACCTGCACGAGGTGAAGGTCCCGGACCGGGTGACCGCCACCTTCGACGTGCGCCCGCCGGTGCCGCCGGGGGCGCCCGAGTTCGTGCAGAAGGTGACGGCGCGCATCCTCGCGGGCGAGGGGGACAGCCTGCCGGTGAGCGCCCTCCCCGCCGACGGGACGTACCCCAGCGGCACCACCCAGTGGGAGAAGCGCAACATCGCCCTGGAGATCCCGGTCTGGGACACGGAGATCTGCATCCAGTGCGGCAAGTGCGTGCTGGTCTGCCCCCACGCGGTGATCCGCGCCAAGGTGTACGACCCCGCGGCGCTGGCGAACGCCCCGGCCACGTTCAAGTCGGCGCCGGCCCGCTGGCGGGAGTTCAAGGACCAGCGCTACAGCCTCCAGGTGGCCCCCGAGGACTGCACCGGGTGCACCCTGTGCGTGGAGATCTGCCCCGTCAAGAACAAGAAGGAGACGCGCCTCAAGGCCATCAACATGATGCCCCAGCCCCCGCTCCGCGAGCAGGAACGCGAGAACTGGGAGTTTTTCTGCCGGCTGCCCGAGATGGCCCGGGAAGCCCTGAACGTGCGCGAGGTGAAAGACAGCCAACTGCTCCAGCCGCTGTTCGAGTTCTCCAGCGCCTGCGCGGGTTGCGGCGAGACCCCCTACATCGAGCTGGTGACCCGGCTCTTCGGGGACCGCGCCCTGGTGGCCAATGCCACCGGGTGCTCCTCCATCTACGGGGGCAACCTGCCCACCACGCCGTGGACCCTCAACCGGGATGGGCGGGGCCCGGCCTGGTCCAACTCCCTCTTCGAGGACAACGCGGAGTTCGGCCTGGGCATGCGGCTGGCGCTGGAGGTGCAGCGGCAGCGGGCGGAGGGATTGCTGCGGCTGCTGGCGCCGGCCCTGGGGGACGAGCTGGTGGAGGGGCTCCTGGGGGCCGACCAGTCCACCGAGGCGGGGATCCGGGCGCAGCGCGGGCGCGTGGCGGCGCTGCGGGAGAAGCTGCGGGCGCTGAAGCAGCCCGAGGCGCGCGACCTGGAGGCGCTGGCCGACGCCTTGGTCAAACGGAGCGTCTGGATCGTGGGCGGGGATGGGTGGGCCTACGATATCGGCTACGGCGGCCTGGACCACGTGCTGGCCTCCGGCCGCAACGTGAACGTGCTGGTGCTGGACACCGAGGTGTACTCCAACACGGGGGGCCAGATGTCCAAGGCGACGCCGCGCGGGGCCGTGGCCAAGTTCGCCGCCGGCGGGAAGCCGCTGGTCAAGAAGGACCTGGCCCTCCTGGCCATGACCTACGGCAACATCTACGTGGCCCGGGTGGCCATGGGCGCCAACGACGCCCACACCGTGCGCGTCTTCCTGGAGGCGGAGGCCTTCGACGGGCCCTCGCTCATCATCGCCTACAGCCACTGCATCGCCCACGGGTACGACATGGTCCATGGGTTGGAGCAACAGAAGGCGGCGGTCCTCTCGGGCTACTGGCCGCTCTTCCGGTACAACCCGGACCTGGCGAAGGAGGGCAAGAACCCCCTGAAACTCGATTCCAAGGCGCCCAGCATCCCGCTGGAGCGGTACGCCTACAACGAGACGCGCTACACGATGCTGGCCCAGACCCATCCGGCCGCCGCCAGGGACCTGCTGGCGCTGGCCCAGGAGGACGTGCGGAAACGCTGGCGCCTCTACGAGCATTGGGCCGCCATGCCGGTGGACGGTGCGGCCCAGGAGAAGCCGCAATGATCGACCTGAGCACCAGCTACCTGGGCCTCACGCTCAAGAATCCCCTGGTGGTGTCCGCCTCGCCCCTGTGCGAGGAGATCGGGAACATCCGGCGGATGGAGGACAGCGGCGCCTCGGCCGTGGTGCTGCACTCGCTCTTCGAGGAACAGATCAACCTGGAGAGCAACGACCTGGACCGGTACCTCTCCCGCGGCACGGAGAGCTTCGCCGAGTCGCTGACTTACTTCCCGGACATGACCGCGTACAACCTGGGGCCGGACGGCTACCTGGAGCACCTCCGCCGGGCCAAGGCCGCGGTGGGCATCCCCGTGATCGGGAGCCTCAACGGCGTCTCCACCGGCGGCTGGATCCGGTACGCCCGGCTCATCGAGATGGCCGGGGCGGACGCGCTGGAACTGAACGTCTACTTCATCCCCACGGATCCCGCCATGACGGGCGCCCAGGTGGAGCAGATGTACGTGGACCTGGTGCGGGACGTGAAGGCCAGCGTGGGCATCCCGGTGGCGGTCAAGCTCGGCCATTTCTTCAGCGCCTTCGCCAACCTGGCGCGGCGCCTGGACGGCGCCGGCGCGGACGCCCTGGTGTTGTTCAACCGCTTCTACCAGCCGGGGTTCGATCTGGAGAACCTGGAGGTGGTGCCCAATCTGACGCTGAGCAGCCCGTACGAGGTGCTCCTGCGCCTGCACTGGGTGGCCATCCTCTACGGACACGTCCGGGCCGACCTGGCCGTCACGGGCGGCGTCCACGCGGGCGAAGACGTGTTGAAGGCCATGATGGCGGGGGCGCGGGTGGCCATGATGACGTCAGCCCTGCTCAAGCACGGCATCGGGCACCTGACCCAGGTGCGGGCCGAGTTGCTGGCCTGGATGGAGGAGCACGAGTACGAGTCCATCCGCCAGATGCAGGGCAGCATGAGCCAGCGGAAGGTGGCGCAGCCGGCCGCCTTCGAGCGGGCCAACTACATGCGCGTGTTGCGCTCTTACGCCCTGCGGGCGCCGGCCCGCTGACCGCCCGCCGTCGGGCGGGATCGCGTGAGAAGACCGGAGGAGGGAGGACGGCAGCATGGACTCCGCAACGGAAGCCTTCGCGGCGGCCCCGCAGGCCGCGGCGTCCCGCCTGCCGCAGGTGACCCCGGGGAAGTGGTACGGGCTGGTGCTCGGGGCCGTTGCCCTGGTGGCCATCCTGGCCCTGCCGACGCCGGCCGGGCTCCCGGTGGCCGGCCAGCGCATGCTGGGGATCCTGGCCTTCGCCGTCATCGTGTGGATGACGGAGGCGGTCACGTACGCGGTCAGCGCGGGCATCATCATGGCGTTGATGGCCTTCCTGCTGGGCACCGCGCCGAATGCCGCCAATCCGAAGGCGGTCCTGGGGACTTCGAGGGCCCTGGAGGGGGCGCTGAGCGGGTTCAGCAACCCCGCCTTCGCGCTGGTGGCCGCCGCCCTGTTCCTGGCCGCCGCCATGATGCAAACGGGGCTGGACAAGCGCATCGCCCTGCTGGTTCTCTCCAAGATCGGCGCCAAGACCAACCGGGTGCTGGCCGGCGTGATCCTGGTGGGGTTCATCCTGAGCTTCTTCGTGCCCAGCACCACGGCGCGGGTGTCGTGCCTGGTGCCCATCGTGCTGGGCATCATCGCGGCCTTCGGCGTGGACCGGAAGAGCCGGTTTGCCGCCGTGATGATGATCGCCACGGCCCAGGCCGACAGCATCTGGAATGTGGGGATCAAGACGGCCGCGGCCCAGAACATGGTGGCCGTCGGCTTCATCGAGAAGATGCTGGGCCGCTATATCACCTGGCCGGAGTGGTTCATCGCCGCCGTCCCCTTCGCGGCCGTCATGTCGGTGGTGCTCTACGTCGTGCTGATGAAGATGATGCCCCCCGAGACGGCAGAGATCGCGGGGGGGCAGGAGGCCATCGCCAAGGCCCTCGCGGGGATGGGACCGATGAAGGCGAGCGAGAAACGGCTCCTGGCCCTTTCCGCCATCCTGCTCTTCTTCTGGGCCACGGAGAAGATCGTGCATGATTTCGACACCTCCACCACCACCATCGCGGCCATCACGATCATGCTGCTGCCGGGCATCGGGGTCATGACGTGGAAGGAGGCCCAGGGCCGGATCTCCTGGGCCACCGTGGTCCTCTTCGGCGTGGGGATCAGCCTGGGGAGCGTGCTCCTCTCGACCCAGGCGGCCCCGTGGCTGGCCAAGAACATCGTGGCCTGGTTCGGCCTGGCCAATATGGGGGCGCTGGCCATCGTGGCCGTCCTGGGGGCGTTTCTCATCATCATCCACCTCGGCTTCGCCAGCGCCACGGCGCTGGCCTCGGCCATGATCCCCATCGTGATCTCCATCGTGCAGGGCGTGAAGACGCCCGGGATCAATGCCATCGGGCTGACCATGGTCCTGCAGTTCGTGGTGAGCTTCGGGTTCATCCTGCCGGTGAACGCGCCCCAGAACATGGTGGCGTACGGGACGGACACCTTCGAGGCCAAGGACTTCATCCGCACGGGCATCCCGCTGACCATCGCCGCATATCTGCTGATCCTCCTGTTCGGGGCGACTTACTGGAAATGGCTCGGCCTGGTCTAG
>DASPOZ010000474.1:0-7550 GCA_035625755.1 Candidatus Sulfotelmatobacter sp. | reverse complement strand
TCCTGTCCTCCCTCTCCCTTTGAAGGGAGAGGGCCCGGGTGAGGATGTCAAGCCCCTGGCACTCTCCGTGTCCTGGCCTCCTCACCCTCTCCCCCAAGGGGGCGAGGGGAGGTATGCGGAAGCAGGCCACTACGCGTCCGCGTACTTCGGGAAGACTCTGCGCAGGGCCTCTCGTTCGCCGGCCGTGGCGAAGGCGGGCATGAGCAGCTTGGCGTAGACGCGGCTGGCGGCGAACTCCACCTCGGCCGTGGCCAGCAGGTTCCAGGCCGGGTCCAGCAGGAGGGCGGGGGCGCGCCAGGTGCGCTTGTTCAATTGGCGCAGGCCGGCCCGGCTTCCCATCACGATGAGATCGCCGGCGGGGATCGGCCGGTGTATCGTCACCTCTACCACGTTGGTCACGCCGAACTCCTGCGCGCGCAAGGCTCCCAGCCACCATCCGATCTCGTCCAGGACGATGGGGGCGAGACCCCAGAAGGCCGTCCCGTCGGGGTTCCGGAAGTGCGGCCGCGGCGTGAGGACCTTCCAGACGAACTCGTCGTTGTATTCGAGGCGCATGGAGAGGCCCCGCGGGTTCTCGGAACCGCAGGCGAGACAGCCACGCGTCCCGGGCACGGTCCATCCGCTGGTGTGGGCCGCCTGCCACCGCGCCACGGTAGGTTGCGGATCCGGCGGCGGGGCGGAGGGGGGGCCGCCCGTGGCCTCGGCCACGAGGCCCTTCGGCCCCAGCAACCGCAGGGTGCAGGCGGCGCCCGCCGTGGCCTCGGCCTCCACGCGCACGGCGGCGCCGATGGGGCACTCATCCTTCAGGGCCATGGCCACGCGCAGCGGCAGCGCGCCCCCCACGCCGCCGCCGGCGCCCCGGTGCATCTCCGCGGCCACGCGGAAACAGGCCGCCATCACGCCCCCGCCGTGCGCCCGGTCCGGCGGGCCCTGCAGGTCGGGCGTGAAGGTCACCTCGCCCGTCACCGCGCTCCCGTCCGCCGATGGCCGCAGGGCGAAGCGGCCGGCGAAGAATTCCTCCATCGTCTCCATTGGGTCCTGTCTCAAGCCTCGGGGGATGAGTCGGAAGCCCTTGATCGTCGGCGCGCGATACCGTACCCACCGCCTCGGGCCCTTGTCAAGAAATGGCGGCCTCGCCGCCCGGTCGCGCGATCCGGGCCGGGGCCGCCGCCTCAGCCGGCCGTGAGGAAGCGGCGGAGCGCGGTCTTCACTTTCGGGTTGTGGCCCATGAGCACGGTGTAATGGTTCGTGTTCGGCACCACGACGAGCCGGGACTTGGGGATGGCGTGGGCCATCGCCTGCGCCTCCTCTTGCGTCATGAGGCAGTCGGTGGCCGTGAGGAGCCCGTCCGGGGCGCGCAGGATCAGGGTGGGGCACTTCACCTGGTGGTGGTACACCCAGAGCCGTTCCCTCCGGAGGTTCGTCAGTTCCTCCTCGATGGCGTGCACGGCCGCCTTCGAGCGGACGGCGCCGCCCGGCAGCGTCTCCACGTCGTACCGGAAGTAGCGCTCCAGGTAGTCGTTCCACCGGCCGGCCAGCATCGGCAGGCCCCGGACCGTTTGGAGGAAGGCCTCCCAGGAGGGGAACTCGACGCCCAGGCGTTTGATGGCCGGCGCGAGGGAATCGAGGATCCCCGGCCGCACGTCGATCCCGCCATCCACCAGCACCAGCTTCGAGACGCGCCGGGGGAACCTTACGGCGAAGGCGAGGCCGATGTGCGCGCCCAGGGAGTGGCCCGCGATCACCGCCCGCTTGAGCTTCAGATGGTCCAGGAGGCCGACCAGGTCTTGGCAATGGATCTGCAGGCTGTAGCCCTGCGGCGGCTTCTCGCTGTCGCCCCGGCCCCGGAGATCGTAGGCGATCACGCGATGGTCGGGGGACAGGATGTCGGCGATGCTGGCCCAGCAGGTGTGGTTGGCCGTGAGCCCGTGAACGCAGACGACGGCGGACCCTGTGCCCGGCCACTCGTGGACCGCCAGCGAGACCCCGTTACTCTGCACGTGAGGCATCTCTTCCTTCCCTCAGCAGGTTACTGAAAAACGTTTTTGCCCAGGCTGCTCAAAAAGGCCCAGGTGCAAGGCGGCGCGCGAGGCGAGGCGCGAGGCGTACTTGCTCCGTACGTCGCAGCGCCGCGCGAGCGTGCCAACGCCGCAGATGGGCCTTTTTCAGCAGCCTGTTAGGGGCCGCCGGCCCGCGCGGCCGGGGGCCACCAGGTAGGCGGCGGCGCCGGCGGCCGTCACGAGGGCGGCCGCCCGGTAGGTCACGGTGAAGTCGGTCCACGTCAGCAGGTAGCCGCACGCGTAGGCCCCCAGCCCGATCCCCATCTCCCAGCCCGTGTAGAGCGTGGCGATGGCGCGGCCCCGCTCGCTCTCGCCGGCCCGGTCGGCCGCCAGGGCCATCAGGGCGGGCTGGGCCAGGCCCAGGCCCAGGCCGTAGAGCGCGCCGGCCGCCAGCAGGGGTCGCGGCGCGTGCGCCTGGCCCGTCAGGAGCATGGAGGCCGCGGTCAGCAGCATCCCGGGCACGATCACCGGGCCGCGCCCCCACCGGTCCGAGAGGGAGCCCGCCTTCGCCCGCACCGCCAGGAGCAGCACGGCGGCCGCCGTGAAGAAGGCGCCGGGATTGCCGATGGGCCGCGCCTGCCCCATGAGCGGGAGGAACGTGACGACGCCCCCATGGGCCACCATCAGCGCCGCCACGATGGTGGCCGGGAAGACCGCTCCTCGGTGGAAGGCCGTCTCCGGCCGGAACGAGAAGCGGACCGGGGCGGGCGTGCCGGTTTCCCCCACGGCCGCCCCGAGGACGAGGGCGGCCAGGGCCACGGCGGCGGAGGCGGCGAACAGGGGCGCGAAGGAAAACCGTCCCACCACCGCCAGGGAGAGGATGGGACCCACCGCCAGGGCCGTGTTGCTCCCCATGCCGAATACCCCCAACCCCTCGCCTCGGCGGGCCGCCGGGACCACGTCGGTTGCCACCACGGCCGCCGCCGTGCTGAAGAGCCCCATGGCCAGGCCGTGGAAGAGGCGGAGGGCGAAGAGCGCCGGCACTGTCTGCGCCGCGGGGTACAGGAGGCCGCTGGCCACCGCCACCCCGGCGCCCGCCATCATGATGGGGCGCCGCCCCCAGCGCTCCATCGCCCACCCCACGGGCACGCGGCCGATGAGGGACGCTCCCGCGAAGAGCAATGTGAGCGTCCCCGCGTCGGTGTCGCCGCCGCCCCGGGACACGACGTACAGGGGAACGGCCACCAGCGCCATCTGGTGGGACAGGAAGAACGTGAAAGCGGCCAGGCAGGTGAGGACGAAGGGAACGGAGAACAGGCGGGGCCGGGCGCCGGGTGGCTCGGCGACGACGCCCGGCGGGGGGGCAACGGGCGCGCCGGCTCCGGGGAGGGCGCCATCAGGCAACGGCGACCCGCCCTTCATCCGGCCTGCCCCCTCCCCGCTTGCGCGCCGCGGGCGGGGCCGCGCGGCTTGACAAGTCCACGCGCGCGCTTAGTATGGACCGCCATGCGTCCCGGTGCCCTCTCCCGCCACGGGATGCGGACGGCCGGACGGCAGGAAGGAGTACCGCGTTGAGCACGCGAAGCATCGGCGCGCGCATCCGCCGGAACGAGGATCCGCGGTTCCTCCAGGGGCTCGGCTGCTTCGCGGACGATATCCAGCCCGCCGGCGTCCTGCACGCCGCCGCGGTGCGGAGCCCGCACGCCCACGCCCGCATCCTCGCTATCGACGCCACGCGCGCCCGGGCCGTGCCGGGGGTGCACCTGGTGCTCGCGGCGGCCGACCTGGGCGAGGTGAACCAGCCCACGCCGCTCCTGATCCCCCACCCCGACCTCATCCATCCCCGCACCCAGCGCCCGCTGGCGGCCGACGAGGTGCGCTACGCGGGCGAGATCGTCGCCCTGGTGGTGGCCGAGGAACGGTACCTGGCCGAGGACGCGGCCGCGCTGGTGGAGGTGACCTACGAGCCGCTGCCGGCGGTGGCGGACCCGGAGGCGGCCGCGGCGGAAGGCGCGCCCCGCGTCCACGCGGGCGTGCCCGGCAACCGCGCGGCGCGGGTGGTGCAGCGCGTGGGCGATCCCGACCGCGTCTTCGCCCGGGCGCCCCGCGTCCTGCGCGAACGGCTGGCCATCGAGCGGAGCTGCGGGTGCCCCCTGGAGGGCCGCGGCGTGGTGGCGGAGTACGAGCCCCGCACCGGCGCGCTCCGGGTATGGGATTCGACGCAGGCGCCGCTGCCCATCAAGAACGGGCTGGCCCGCATCTTCGGCCTGCCGGAGTTCCGCGTGGAGGTGATCGCCCCGGACACCGGCGGCGGGTTCGGCACCAAGATCATGCTCTTCTACCCGGAGGAGATCCTGATCCCCTACGCCGCCATGCGCCTGGGGCGGCCGGTCAAGTGGATCGAGGACCGGCGGGAGCATCTGCTCAGCGCGAGCCAGGAGCGGGGCCAGGTGCACCACGTGGAGGTGGCCGCGGACGAGCAGGGGCGGATCCTGGCCCTGCGCACCCGCTTCCTCCACGATGCGGGGGCCTACACCCCCTACGGCATCGTGGTCCCGCTCATCACGGCCACGCAACTGCCGGGCCCCTACCGGGTCCCCGACTACCACGTGGAGTTCGACGCGGTGTACACGCACCGGGTGATGGTCACCCCCTACCGAGGGGCGGGCCGCCCCCACGCCGTCTTCGTGATGGAGCGGGTCATCGGCCTGATCGCCCGCGAGCTGGGGCTTGAGCCGGCCGAGGTCCGGCGGCGGAACTTCATCCAGCCGCACGAGTTCCCGTGGGACGTGGGCCTCACCTTCCAGGACGGCGGGCCCACGCGGTACGACAGCGGGGACTACCCGGCCGGCCTGGCCCTGGCGCTGGATCGGGTCGGGTACCCTCTGTTCCGCGCCCGGCAGGCGGGGGCGCGGGCCGAGGGACGGTACCTCGGCCTCGGCGTGGCCTGCTACGTGGAGGGGACCGGCATCGGGCCGTACGAGGGGGCGCACGTGCGCGTCGAGCCCAGCGGGAAGGTGCTGGTGGCCACCGGCCTCACCACGCAGGGGCAGGGGCATTACACCACGCTGGCCCAGATCGCCGCCGAGGCCCTCGGCTGCGCCCCCCAGGACGTGACGGTGATCACCGGGGACACCCGCCGGTTCAACTGGGGCGCCGGCACCTTCGCCAGCCGCGCCCTGGTGACCAGCGGGAACGCCGTGGGCGTCGCCGCCCGCAAGGTGCGGGAGAAGATGCTGCGCCTGGCGGCGGACCTGCTGGAGGCCTCCCCCGACGACCTGGAGGTGGTGGGCGGGGCGGTGCGCGTGAAGGGGGTGGCGGGCCGCGGGCTCGCGCTGGGGGCCCTGGCCACCGTGGCCAACCCCATCCGCTACGCCTACGGCAAGGAGGCCTCGGACGCGGCGCTGCGGCTGGTGAAGCCGCGGGCGGGCGCCGTGCTGGCGGAGGGGGAGGAGCCGGGGCTCGAGGCCACGGGCTACTACGCCCCGCCCCGGGCGACCTTCTCCAGCGGCTGTCATGCGGCCGTGATCGAGGTGGACATCGCCACCGGCGACATCACCTTCCTCCAGTACGCCGTGCAGCACGACTGCGGCACGCTGGTCAACCCCGCCATCGTGGAGGGCCAGATCCAGGGCGGAGCAGCCCAGGGGATCGGGGGTGCCTTCTACGAGCGGGTGGCGGCCGGCCCGGATGGCCAGCCCCTGGCCGCCACCTTCATGGACTTCCTGATCCCCACGGCGCGGGAGATCCCGGCCATGGAGATCGTCCACTCAGAGACCCCGTCGCCCCTCAACCCGCTGGGGATCAAGGGGGCCGGCGAGGCCGGGGCCATCCCGGTGCCGGCCCTGCTGGCCGAGGCGGTGGATGATGCCCTGGCCCCCTTCGGCGTGCGGGTGCGGGAGATGCCGCTGGACCCCGCGCGCCTGCGCGCCCTCATCCAGACAGCAATGAGCAACGAGCGATGAGCGATGAGCCAGAAATCCGGGGTGGCGAGGGTCTATGGCTTCGGGCGTCGGCCGCTCCGTTGCTTGCCCACGGCGCTCCGGGGTCCACCCACGATACGTCCCACCTCTTCAGCCTTCGCCATGAGGGGATGAAAGTTTTCCGAGATCAGATAACCGACATCATGCGCGATGTAGAGCTGGGTCCGAAGCTCCGCGCAGGACCCCTTCGCTGTTGAGAGAGACCTGTGGAATTCCGCCGCTGAGCCTCGTTCGAATCCCTCGGCGATATTGGACGGGACGGAAACCGCCGAGCGTTGCATCTGCTCCCGTAACCCAAAGTCGCCCGCAAGCCCACCGCGGCCGGTCGCGCGGTAGATCTCCACCGCCAGCTCCCTTCCCTTCTGCCAAGCTACCAGATCTTCGAACCGCTCCACGTGTCCCATCGGCCTGGCCCTCCGCTCCCACCTCGCTTCCAATGACGGACCGTCGGCTACTCATTGCTCGTTCCTCATTGCTCATTGCTTCCGTATCGCGCGGTCGTCGTGTGGCTTGAGGGCGGCGTACACGGCGAAGCAGAGCGGGGTGGGGATCCCCAGTTGCCGGCCGAGGCGCACGGCGGTGCCGTGGAGGAACTCCAGCTCCATGCGGCGCCCGGCCACCAGGTCGTGATACATCGAGGTCCGCGCCCCCGGCTCCAGCTTCTCCAGATAGGCCGCGCGCTGCGCCGGCGCATCGTCCGGGAGGTTCACGCCCTGCGCCCGGGCCACGCGGTGCACCTCGCCCAGGAGGCCCTCCAGGAACGCCCGGCTGGGCGGGCAGGCCAGGATCTCGTCGATGGGGAGGCGGGTGAGGCAGGTCGTGCCCGACGTGGCGCAGATGGTCATGAACTTGTCCCAGATGGGCACCCGGACATTCGGGGAGAGCTCCGCCTCGATGCCGGCCCGCCGCAGCGTGGCCTCGATGGCGCGCCCCCGGGCGCTCTCCCCGCCCCGCAGTTCCCCGAAGACGACCTTCTGGACGCCGCCCCGCTGTTCCCACTGCCCTGGCGCGACGCGCGTGGAGAAGAGATAGGTCACCCCGCCCATCACCGCGCCCTCGCCCAGGACCCGGGCCAACTGCTCCTCCTTCTCGATCCCGTTCTGCAGGGAGACGACGGCCGTCTGCGGGCCCAGGTTGGGCCGGAGGAGCGGGGCCACCGCCTCGGTGTCGTAGGCCTTCACGCAGAACAGGATCAGGTCCACGGGGCCGGCCGAGGCCGGGTCGTCCGTGGCCCGGACGGGATGCACCGCGAATTCCCCCCGGACGCCCTTCACCTGGAGGCCGCGCGTGCGGAGCGCCGCCAGGTTCTCCCCCCGGGCCACGAAGGTGACCTCCTCGCCGGCGCGCGCCAGCAGCGCCCCGTAGTAGCCGCCCACCCCGCCCGATCCCACCACGAGGATCCGCATCACGCCACTCCCTCTAACAGGCTGCTGAAAAAGGCCCAACATCTCTCCCCGCTGCCCCGGCGGCAGCGGGTGGCGCGTTGGCGCGCTCGCGCACTCCCTGCGGCGTACCCGGCGTACGCCTCAGTCGGCGCATCGCGCGCCGCCTTGCATCTGGACCTTTT
>DASPOZ010000473.1:0-5983 GCA_035625755.1 Candidatus Sulfotelmatobacter sp. | reverse complement strand
CGAGGAAATCTCATGATGCGCAGAGGAGTCGGGCTCACCGTCACCCTCGCCCTCGGCATCCTCGCGGCGCCGAGCGGTACCCCGGCGCAGCAGCCGGCGAGGGTGTACCGGATAGGTGTCCTCACGAATGCCTCGCCCTCCTCTCCTGAGGGTTCGCCTCTTTGGGGGGCATTCCGGCAAGGATTGGGAGAGCGCGGCTGGGTCGAGGGCCGGAACCTTGTCATGGAATACCGCTTGTCGCAGGGGCGGGTCGAGCGATTTCCCTCCCTCGCGGCCGAGCTGCTGAGGCTCAACGTTGACCTCATCGTTGCCGTCGGGACGCCCGGGGCCTTTGCGGCCAAGCAAGCAACCGGCGTGATCCCGATCGTTATGGCTTATGTCATCGACCCCGTCGAGCAAGGGCTTGTCGCCAGTCTGGCGCGGCCCGGCGGCAACGTCACGGGGGTGACGTTCACTGCCGGCCCGGAGATAGTGGGCAAATATCTGGAGTTGCTCAAGGAGGCCGTGCCCAAGGTCTCCCGTGTGGCCGTGCTAGTGAATCCGGTTGGGCGACAACCGGCCATTTACGTGAGGGAGGCGCAGGCCGCGGCCCAGGTATTGGCAGTGAAGCTCCAACTCTCGGAGGTGCGAAGTCCTGACGAGCTCGGGGGCGCCTTCGCCGCGATGACCAGGGGACGCGCCAACGCCCTCCTCGTGCTGCCCCACCCCATGACCTTTACGCACGCAAGACGGATCGCCGATCTCGCCGCAAAGAACCGGCTGCCAGCCGTATACGGATTCAGGGAGTCTGTCGAAGCCGGGGGACTCATGGCCTATGCGGCCGATGCCCCCGACATGTTCCGCCGCGCCGCCACCTATGTGGACAAGATCCTGAAAGGCGCCAAGCCCGCCGACCTCCCGGTCGAGCAGCCAACGAAATTCGGGTTGGTCGTTAACCTCAAGACCGCGAAGGCTTTGGGTCTTACGATCCCTCAGTCCGTCCTCTTCCGGGCGGACCAGGTGATCCAGTGAGGGCGCGCGCGGCGGGGGCCGGCGCGCGGATGCCCGCCGTGGCGGCGCTGGTGCCCCTCCTCGTGCTCTGGGAGGCGGTGGGGCGGGCGAACGTCGCCTTGTTCGTGCCCCCGCTCACGCGCGTGCTGGCGGCCTGGTGGGCCATCGCCGCCAACGGCACCCTCTGGAAGGCCCTGGCCCCCAGCCTCCTCTCGCTGCTCTACGGCTTCGGCCTGGCGCTGGCCGTGGGCGTGCCCCTGGGCATCCTCATGGGGCGCTACCGGGGCGTGCAGTACGTGTTCGACCCGTACGTGAACGCCCTGACCTCCGCCCCCCTCTCGGCGCTGGTCCCCCTCCTCATCGCCCTCTTCGGCGTCCGCGACACGGTGGTGACGGCCACCGTGTTCCTCTTCGCCGTGTGCGTGATCGTGGTGAACACGGTGACCGGGGTGAAGGGCGCCGACCGGTCCGTGCTGGAGATGGCCCGCTCCTTCGGCGCCGGCGAGCTGCAGCTCTACCGGAAAATCTTGTTGCCGGCCGCCCTCCCGGCTATGATGACCGGCGCCCACCTGGGCGCGATGCAGGCCGTGAAGGGCATGGTGGTGGGCGAGATGCTGATCGCCCTGGTGGGCCTCGGCGAGCGGCTGATCTACTACGGCAACACGTTTCTCATCCCCCAGCTCTACGCGGTGATCCTCACGGTGGTGGCGCTGGCCCTGGCGGCCGCGCAGCTCGTGCGGCTGGCGGACCGCGCCTGGATCCGGTGGAAGTGAGGGCAGGCTGCTGAAACAGGCCCGGCATCTCTCCCCGCTGCCTCGGCGGCAGCGGGTGCGGCGTTGGCGCGCTCGGACAATATCCCGCTGCCGACGTTGCGGCAGCGGTGGCCCTGCGGCGTACCCGGCGTACGCCTCAGTCGGCGCATCGCGTGCCGCCTTGCATCTGGACCTTTTTGAGCAGCCTGCGCGAAGGCCAATCCTGTTCACATAGGGCGGGACACGACCTCGGCCTTCAAGCAAATCCCCCCGTCCCCCCCTTTGCCAAAGGGGGGCGGAGGGGGGATTTTGGCCCAAGGGGGGCGGAGGGGGGATTTCCCAAACGGGCGAGGTCGGAAATTCGCCTCGGCAACATCCAAACTGATCAGCGTTGCCGCGGACGCGGCTTCTTCGGCCGCGCCGACCGGGCGCGGATCAGATGGAAGTGTGGCGGCGTCGTTTCGACGGCTTGAGGAGAGGAGGTTCGCGATGGAGCGCATGACGCAGGGGTGTCGGGGCGGGCTCCGGGCGCTCGCCACAGTCCTGGTGGCCATTTGCATGGCACTGTGCCCCCTGGCCGGGGTGGGGGCGCGGGAGGCGGGGGCGCAGTCCAAGGAGTTCCGCATCGGCGTGTCCGTGGCCCTGAGCGGCATCTTCGGGCGCGACGGCACGCTGGTGAAGGAAGCCTACGAGGCCTGGGCTGACGCGCTGAACGCCAAGGGGGGATTGCTCATCAAGGGGGCGCGCTACCCCGTCAAGCTCACCTTCTACGACGATGAGAGCAGCGAGGTGAAGACGGCCCAGTTGGTGGAGCGCCTGGCCACCGCCGACAAGGTGGACCTCATCCTGGGCGGGTTCGGCAGCAACGTCGTCTTCGCCGGCAGCGCGGTGGCCGAGAAGTACAAGTACCCGTACATCTCGGGGGCCGCCAGCGCGAACCCCATCTTCGAGCGGAAGTTCAGATACGTCTTCGGCACGCTGAACAAGACCTTCGACGAGGTGAAGGCCGCCGCGGAGGTGTTCACCATCGCCCAGCCCAGGCCCAAGACGGCGGCCGTCATCGGCGCGGACCACCTGTTCGGCAAGCTCTCGGCCGAAGGGTTCCGGAAGTTCGCCACCGAGCAGGGCCTCCAGGTGGTGCACTTCGAGATCTTCCCCCTGGCCCTCACCGACTACAACTCGCTCCTGCTGAAGGTGAAGCGGACCAACGCGGACGTGCTGCTGGTGGGAGGGCTGCTGGCGCACTCGCTGCGGATCATCCGGGCGGCCAAGGAGGTGGACTACGCCCCCAAGGGCATGGCCTTCAGCTACGGCCCCACGGTCCCCGACTTCATCAAGGAGCTGGGGAAGGACGCTGAGGGCGTGATCGGGGCCTCGGAATGGGTTGCCAACCTGCCCTTCAAGGACCCGGTCTTCGGCACGGCGCAGGGCTTCCGCGACGCCCTCCTGAAGAAGTACGGGAAGGAGGCGGACTACGTGCAGGCCGCCGCGGCCGCCGGCGCCATCGCCCAGCAGCTCGCCGTGGAGACGCTGGGCCTCGTGCCGCCGCTTTCCGAGAAGGACCGCGAGGCGGTGATGGAGCAGCTCCATAAGCAGGACGTGCAGACGCTGTACGGCCGGGTCAAGTTCGGCGCCGACGGGGCCATCGAGCTGAAGCCGCCCATCGCCGTGCAGGTCCAGGGCGGCAAGCTGGTGATGGTGTACCCGAAGGAGATCGAGGGCGTGCAGGGCGGGAAGCTCGTCTATCCCCTGGCCCCCTGGAAATCCCGCTAGCGGGCTGCGGGCTGCTGAAAAAGGCCCATCTGCGGCGTTGGCGCGCTCGGGCGCTCGCTGCGCCGTACATCCCAGTACGCCTCACTCGGCGCCTCGCGCGCCGCCTTGCATCTGGACCTTTTTGAGCAGCCCGCGGAAGAGCGGGTGTTTCAATAACCCGCTGAGCAGGGGGCTCCAGATGAGGCCTGCGCAGCCCATCGCGCCCCGACGCGCTAGGGCACGCGACGGTTGGGGAGGGAAACCGGGGATGACCCACGTCGCTGGTCCCGGATGTTTCAGGTAGCAGGCCGTATTACCCCCCGCCCTCGCAGGGCGGGGGGTAATACGCCGGTGCCTGCCCGGAGGATGTTCCGACCGCAGCACGACGGACCTCGCCCAACCGGGTAGCCGTCCGCACGCCGGAGCCGGAGACGTGGAGCAACTGATCGTCCTCGGGCAGACCGTCCTCAACGGGGTCCTCCAGGGCGGGGTGTATGCCGCCGCGGCCGTAGGCCTCTCGCTGATCTTCGGCGTGAGCGGTATCCTGAACGCGGCGCACGGCGAACTGGTGATGCTCGGTGCCTTCGCCACCTACTGGCTGTTCAAGGCCTACCACGTGGACCCCGTCCTCACCCTGCCGGTCGCCTTCGCCCTGCTCTTCCTCCTGGGCTACGCTCTTCAGCATCTCTTGCTGAACCGGACGCTGGGGTCGCCCCTGCTCATCTCGCTGCTGGTCACCTTCGGCATCTCGCTGATCCTCGTGAACACCGCCCTGCGGCTCTGGAGCGCCGACTACCGGATGATGACGGTGCCCTACCTGGACCGGAGCCTCATGGTGGGCCCGTTCATCCTGCCCCTCTCGCGCCTGGCCGCCGCCGGCGCCGGCGTGGGCATGGTGGCGGGGCTCTGCTGGATCCTCCAGCGCACCGAGGTGGGGCGGATGATCCGCGCCACCGCGCAGGACTGGGAGATGGCGAGCCTCATGGGGGTGAACCCCCGCAACATCTACGCCCTGACCTTCGGGCTGGGGTCGGGCATCTCGGGGGTGGCGGGATCGCTGGTGGCGTTCTACGCCCCGGTGGAGCCCAACATGGGACTCACCTACACCCTCTTCGCCTTCTCGGTGGTGGTGCTGGGGGGCATGGGGTACATCCCGGGCGTCCTGTGGGGCGGCGTGGCCCTGGGCATCGCCCAGGCCCTCACCGAAACGTACATCGAGGCCGGCCTCTCCCTGCTGGCGGCGTTCTTCCTCCTCTATCTGGCCCTGCGGTTCATGCCGGCCGGCATCATCGGCAGGGGCCGGCTGGAATAGCGGGCGGCCGTGCGCGCATCGTTCCGGCCCCTCACCGTCCCATGCCTCGTCGCCATCGTGCTGGCCCTGTTGCCGGCGGCGGCGGGGCCCTACACCCTCCGCCTCGCCACCACCGTCTTCATGTGGGCGGCCCTGGCCGGAAGCTGGAACCTGCTGGCCGGCTACGCCGGGGCGGTGGACCTGGGGCCCGTCGTCTACTACGGGATCGGTGCCTTCGCCACGGCGGTCCTGATGATGAAGGCCCACCTGCCCTTCCTCGTCAGCCTCGCCCTGGCCGGCGCCATCGCCCTGGTGATCGCCGCCTTCGTGGGGACGCCCACGCTGAAGCTGCGGGGCGCCTACTTCGCCATCGGCACGCTGGCCCTGGCCGAATCGGCCAAGCAGCTCGGCCTGGCGTGGGACCGGCTCACCGGCATCCCCCTCACCGGGGGGAGCGCCGGCCTCTCCCTGCCGCTGAGCGCGGGCTACCTGCTCTTCTATTACGTCATGCTGGCCGTCATGGTGCTGGTGACGGGGACGGCGGTGGCGTTGGGCCGCTCCAGGTTCGGGTACGGGCTGCGGGCCATCCGCGAGAACGACCGGCTGGCGGAGGCCTCCGGGGTGGATCTGCTGGCGCTCAAGCTGCGCGTGTACATGCTGAGCGCCGTGTTCATCGCCTGGACGGGGGGGACGGCCGGCTACTGGCTCTCTTACATCAACGCCAACGAGGCCTTCAACGCAGCCATCACCTTCCAGATGGTGGTGATGGCGCTCCTGGGGGGCCTGGGCACCCCCCTGGGCCCCATCCTGGGGGCGGCCTTCCTCACCCTGGTCTCGGAGGTCCTGGGCACGCGCTTCGTCTACCACTACCTCATCGCCATCGGCGCCATCGTGGTCGGCATCTCCCTGTTCCTCCCCGCGGGGCTGGCGGGGATCGTGCGGCAGGTCCGCGCGCGCCGCCTGGCGGCGCCGTCATGACGTTGCTGGAGTGCCGTTCCGTCACGAAGGCCTTCGGGGCGCTGGTGGCCCTCCACGGCGTGAACCTGCGCCTCGAGGCGGGCGAGGTCCTGGGCGTCATCGGCCCCAACGGCGCGGGGAAGAGCACCCTCTTCAACATCATCGCCGGGCTGGAGGCGCCCACCGCGGGGACGGTACGCTACCGGGACCGGATCGTCTCCGGCCTGAAGGCCCACGAGGT
>DASPOZ010000472.1:0-11214 GCA_035625755.1 Candidatus Sulfotelmatobacter sp. | reverse complement strand
CATGCACGTGATGGGCCGCGTGATGGTCCACGTTGTCCTTGCCCTCGAACACCGTCCAGTAGAGCCGGAACATGTAGAAGGCGGTCAGGAAGGCGCCGGCCGATCCGATCACCCAGAGGATGTAGTGGTGGCCGGCGAACGCCCCCGCCAGGATCTCGTCCTTGGACCAGAAGCCGGCCAGCGGAATGATGCCGGCGTTGGCCAGCGAGGCCCACAGGAACGTCTTGCTGGTGATGGGGAGCTTGTCCTTTAGCCGCCCCATCTTCCGCATGTCCTGCTCGCCCGAGAGGGCGTGGATCACCGATCCGCAGCCCAGGAAGAGGAGGGCCTTGAAGAAGGCGTGGGTCCCCAGGTGGAAGATGGCGCTGGCGTAGGCCCCCACCCCGCAGCCCAGGAACATGTAGCCGAGCTGGGAGATGGTGGAATAGGCCACCACCCGCTTGATGTCCGTCTGCACGCAGGCGATGGTGGCGGCGAAGACGGCGGTGAGGGCGCCGACCACAGCCACCGTCAGCAGAGCCTTGGGCGCCTGGTTGAAGAGCGGAGCCGACCGCGCCACCATGTACACCCCGGCCGTCACCATGGTGGCCGCGTGGATCAGGGCCGACACGGGCGTGGGCCCCTCCATGGCGTCCGGCAGCCAGACGTACAGGGGGAGTTGCGCCGACTTCCCGCAGGCCCCCACGAAGAGGAGGAGGCAGATCGTCGTGGCGAGGGTCGCCAACCCGACGAACGAGGGGGTCTGGAGCGCCTCCCTGGCCTTCTCGACGCCATCGAAAACCTCCGGGTACTTCAGGCTCCCGAAGGTGCGCCAGATCAGGAACAGGCCCAGCAGGAACCCGGCGTCCCCCACGCGGTTCACCACGAAGGCTTTCTTGCCGGCATCCGCGGCGCTCTTCTTCGTGTACCAGAAGCCGATGAGCAGGTAGGAGCAGAGCCCCACGCCCTCCCAGCCCAGGAACATCAGCAGGTAGTTATTGGCCAGGACCAGGACCAGCATGGACACCATGAACAGGTTCAGGTAGGTGAAGAAGCGGGCGTAGCCGGGGTCGTCGTGCATGTAGCCGATGGAGTAGACGTGGATCAGGAAGCCCACGAAGGTGACCACCAGCATCATGACGGCCGACAGCGGGTCCACCAGGAACCCCAGGGGGGCCCGGAAGTCGCCCGCGCTCACCCAGGTGTACGCGTCCCAATCCAGGGTCATCCCGCGGGCGACCGCCGCGAAGATCCCCAGGGCCAGGGCCGCCGAGAGGCCCGTGGCCCCCACGGCCACCACGTGGGCCTTGTGGCCGATCCGGTGCCCCAGTAGGCCGTTGATCACCACCCCCGCCAGGGGCAGGGCCACCACCAACCACACCAGCTCGATCAGCACGTGCATCCGTTCATGGCCTCTTCAGAGGCTGCTCAAAAAGGTCCAGGTGCAAGGCGGCGCGCGAGGCGCCGAGTGAGGCGTACTCCGCGTACGCCGCAGCGAGCGCGCAAGCGGGCCAACGCCGCAGATGGGCCTTTTTCAGCAGCCTCCCCTACCATTTCATCAGGTTGATCTCGTCCACATTGACCGTCTTGAAGTTCCGGTAGAGGCCCAGCACGATGGCCAGCCCGATGGCGGCCTCCGCCGCGGCCACGGCGATCACGAAGACGGCGAACACGTGCCCCTGCATGTGGGACCCGGGCAGGTAGCGCGAGAGGGCGATGAAGCTCAGATTGACCGCGTTGAACATCAGCTCCAGCGCCATGAGGATGCTGATGGCGTGCCGCCGCGTCAGGGCCCCGAAGAGCCCGATGCCGAAGAGGAGGGCGCCCAGCAGCAGGTAGTGCGAGAGGGGGACCATGGGCTACCGGGGCTCTTTCCGCGCCAGGTAGATGGCGCCCACCATCCCCACCAGGAGGAGGATGGAGACGGCTTCGAAGGGGAGCGCGTAGGTGGTCATGAGCAGCTCCCCGATGGCGGGGGTGTTCTCCGGCTGCGGGGGCCGGGCGGCCAGGGCCGGGAACCCGCGCCGCACCGCCGCCCCCAGCAGGACTACCAGCACCACGGCTACCAACCCGCTCAGCAGCTTCTGCTCGTTCAGCACCCGCACCCCCTTGCCGGCGATCCGGCTGGTGAGCAGGATGGCGAACAGCAGCAGGATGGTGATGCCCCCCACGTAGATGAGGACCTGCACGGCCGCCAGGAACTCCGCGTCCAGCAGGAGGTAGAGGCCCGCCAGCCCGCAGAAGCTGAAGATCAGGGCCACGGCGGCCCGCACGATGTTCTGCGCCAGCACCACCATGAGGGCCAGCGCCACCGTGAAGGCGGCCAGCAGGTAGAAGAGGACCTGCGCCGCGGTCATGCCCCTCCCCCCCCGGCCATCAGGATCCCCACCACACGTCCTTGAGGATCAGGAAGAGCCCGGTGAAGCCCAGGTTGAGGAACGCGATGGGCAGCAGCACCTTCCAGCCCAGGTGCATGAGCTGGTCCACCCGCAGGCGGGCCAGGGTCCAGCGCAGCCACATCATCACGAAGATCAAGAAGTAGGCCTTGGTGAGGAACCAGAAGAGGCCCCACAGCTTGGCCGCCAGGCCCGGGCTCAGGAACCCGAGGGTGAGGACCGGCCCCTTCCACCCGCCCAGGAACATGGTGACGGCGATGGCCGAGACCACGAACATGTTGGCGTACTCGGCCAGGAAGAACATGGCGAATCGGATGCCGCTGTACTCCACGTGGAAGCCGGCCACCAGCTCCGACTCCGCCTCGGGGATATCGAAGGGCAGCCGGTTGCACTCGGCCAGGGCGGCCGTGAAGTACACCAGGAAGCCGACGAGCTGTCCCCAGACCAGCCAGTGTCCCGGAAAGAACCCCCACATCCGGCTGGACTGGTACTCCACGATGGCTTCCATGTTGAGGGAGCCCACGACCATGATCACGCCCAGCACCGAGACGACCAGCGGCACCTCGTAGCTGATCGCCTGCGCGGCGGAGCGCATGGCCCCCAGCACCGAGTACTTGTTGTTGGAGGACCATCCCGCCATGATGATCCCCACCACCGTGAGGGAGGAGATGGAGATGTAATAGAGGACACCGATGTTGAGGTTCTTCGTCCACAGCCCGGGGCCGAAGGGGATGATCACGTAGGTGGCCAGGGCGGTGGCGAACACCACGATGGGGGCCAGGGCGAACACCAGCTTGTCCGCCGCGGTCGGGACGATGTCCTCCTTCAGGAGGAGCTTGACGCCGTCCGCGATGCTCTGGGCCCAGCCGTGCCAGCCGCCCACTCGCATGGGCCCCAGGCGCACCTGGATGTGCGCGCTGATCTTCCGCTCCCACCAGATCATGAACATGGAGGCCACGGCGATGTAGCCGATGATGATGGCGCACACCGCCAGCATCCCCGCCGCCTGCGCCAGCAGGCCCGGCAGCCCCATCCCCGCCAGCAGCTGGATCAGCTCATCCACGGTCCGCCCGCTCTTGCCAGCAACGAGCAATGAGTGGCGAGTGGCGCCACGGCGCATTGCTTGTGGCTCATTGCTCGTTGCTCATTGCTCATTGCTCCGCCTCAGCGGTCGATCTCGCCCAGGACGATATCGATGCTGCCCAGCACGGCCACGGCATCGGCCACCAGGCAGCCCTTGAGCATGGCCGGGAGGGCGCTCAGGTTCACGTACGCCGGAGACCGCACCCGGTACCGGTACGGGTTGGGCGTGCCGTCGCTGATGATGAAGTGGCCCAGCTCGCCCCGGGGCGACTCCACCCGGGAGTAGACCTGCCCGGCCGGGGGCTTGATGGTCTTGGGGACCTTGGCCATGATCTCCCCCGGCGGGATCTGGGCCAGGGCCTGCTCCACGATCCGGGCGCTCTCCTCCATCTCCAGCCGGCGCACCATGTACCGGTCCCACACGTCGCCCCGATCCCCCGCCGGCACGTCGAACTCGAAGCGGTCGTAGATGCCGTAGGGGTCGTTCTTGCGCAGGTCCCAGCGGATGCCGCTGCCCCGCAGCACCGGGCCGCTGCAGGCGTAGCCGACGGCGTCTTCCTCGGAGAGGATGCCAACCCCCTGTACCCGCCGCTGGAAGATGATGTTGTCCGTCATCACGCGATCGTACTCGGGCAGGCGGCCCTTGAACCATTCCAGGAACCCATCGGCGTCGTTGTAAAAGGTCTCGGGGAAGTCCATGGGCATGCCGCCGATGCGGAAGAAGGCGTAGTTGAGCCGCTGGCCGGAGACCGATTCGAAGAGGTCCAGGATCATCTCCCGCTCGCGGAAGCAGTACATGAAGATGGTGAAGTTGCCGATGTCCAGCCCGAAGGTGCCCATCCAGATCAGGTGGCTGGCGATGCGCTGCAGCTCCCCCAGGATCACCCGCATGTACTCCGCCCGCTCCGGCGGCTTGACGCCCATCAGCGCCTCCACCGCCTTCACGTAGCTCCAGTTGTTGTACATGGAGGCCAGATAGTCCAGCCGGTCGGTGTAGGGGATGATCTGGATGTAGTTGCGGTTCTCGCCGATCTTCTCGTGGCAGCGGTGCAGGTAGCCGATGTAGGGGATGCAGTCCTTGATGAGTTCCCCGTCCAGTTTCAGCAGGAGGCGCAGCACCCCGTGGGTGCTGGGGTGCTGCGGCCCCATGTTGACGTACATCTCCTCGGCGGTCTCTCCCCGCTCGAACTCGATCCCCTGGGGGAGCGCCGTGGCGGCCTGCGCGTCCATCGTCTCGTCCCCGCCCTACTCCGCGGCCCCCGCCGCCGGCTCGCCCTGGCCCGCCCCGGCCTGGGCCGCGGGCTTCGCCCCGGCCCCGGGCTTCGCCTCGCCGTGCGCCGCATGGGAGGCCGCCTTCTTGGCCTCGCCGTACGGCGTGAATTGCACGTAGCGGCCCTCGTCCGTGTAGTCCTTGCGCAGGGGATGGCCCACCCAGTCCTCCGGCAGGAGGATGCGGCGGAGGTCTGGATGCCCGTCGAACCGGATGCCCAGGAGGTCCCAGGCCTCCCGCTCGTGCCAGTTGGCCGTGGCCCAGAGCGAGGCCACCGAGCGCACCCGCGGGTCGTCGTGCGGGGTGGTGGCGCGCAGGTGAACCTTGGCGGGGAAGCGGAGCGAGGAGAGATCGTACACCACCTCGAAGCGGTCCTTCCAGTCCACCCCGGAGAGGCAGTTCAGGTATTCGAACCCCATGGCATGCAGGGCCCGGCAGACCTCGAAGTTTCGCGCCCCGTCGGCCGTGAGGTACACCGTCCCGTCCCGCACCTCCCCCTCGCGCACGGCATCCCCGAACTGCCCCTTGATCTTTTCCAGGACCTCTTCCGCCTTCACCCCGCCCGCTCCGTTCCCGTTCCCGGCTGCTGCCCTACCCGCTGAACTCCGATCCCATGCCCTTCAATCCACAATCCTCAATCGGCAATCCTCAATGGCCTAGACCCACTCGAGGGCACCTTTTGCCCACGCATACCCGAGCCCGAGCAGCAGGATGGCGATGAAGACCAGCATCTCCACGAAGGCGGCCAGGCCCAGGTTCCGGAAGACCACCGCCCAGGGGAACAGGAAGACCGTCTCCACCGCGAAGACGATGTACACCAGGGCGTAGAGGTAGTACCGCACGTGGAACCGGATCCAGGACTCCCCCAGGGGCTCCTCGCCGCATTCGTAGGTGGTGTGCTTGAGGGGGGCCGGGTGCTTCCGCGGGATGGAGAGCCAGGTGAGGAGCCGGGAGAGGATCTCCACGTTCAGAATGACGAAGATGACGCCGACGGCCAGAAAGACCCCTACGACCGCGTAGTCGGCAGCCATCACAGACCTCCGCCTGGATTGCGGTGGGCCAGCCCCGGGTTCGTCCGGCTGAGGGCGGCGAGGAGCGCGAAGCGTGCCCGGTGATGAGGTGGAGGAGTTCCCCGTTCCAACGTGCAAACGGCCCCGTGCAGGGCCGTTCCACCGATCCGCCCGAGGCCGGCTCATCCGCCCCCGGCGGCCAAGTAACCTTTTTCACAAACGCTAGTTACGTACCACAGGCGGGGAAAGGCTGTCAAGCGAGGAAGCGCCTCTGGGATGTCCCCTGTGGTCCCGCCGCTGAACTGGCCCGTGGCCGCGCGCTGGACCGCCCGGCCCCGCAGGACCGTCTGTGCGGGGGACGGGACCGCGACGGCGGCGAACGGCGCGGGAGGCAGCCTGCCGTCGGGCCACCATCAACGGCGGGGTGCGGTGGCGGGCTGCTTGACCGTGCTGGCCGGGGACGAGGTGGCCTGACGCGGGGCGCGGGGATGGGCGGCGCCGGCCACCACGGAGGCGCCGGGAACGTAGGGCAGCAGGCGGGACCCGGATCGGTGTCGTTCCCGCGGCCCCCCGGGGGCCGAGGGGCCCAGATCTCTGAGGTGGTCCAGCAGGTGCTGGCGGGCCCGCGCCGCGTTGGCCGGATCAACCCAGTGCACCTGGTGGAGACGGCTCAGGGCGCTGCGCACGTGGGGCAGGTCCACCTGCCCCTGCGCGTCGTGGTGCGGCAGGTGGCGCACCCTGGTCCCGTCCGGGCGCTCTTCCACCACCGCGAAGGCCTCGTCCGGCAGCGCATTCATGTAGGCCCGGCTCCAATTGGCCGCCTCGGCCGCCGCGCCCCCCGCCACCGCAAGGGCAGAAACTACGAGCGCTCCCATCCACCCGACTCGCCCCCCGCTCCCCATCGCTCCCCCTCCTCCGTTCGCGTGGCACGTCCCGCTCCGGCGACGGAGAGCAAAGCATGGGCCAGGCGCCACGAGGGGCCTGTGGATAGCAACCGGCAGGAAATGCGGGGGACCGTCCGCCCGAGGGCACCCGCGGGCGGCCGCGGATGTCCTAGCCCGGATACCTTGGTGTAACGGATTCGTTCAGCGGGACGCCGCGAGGTTGTGGCGCTTGAGGAGGCGGTGGATGGTCTTCCGGTCTACGCCGGCCGCCTTGGCGGCCTGAGAGATGTTGCCGCCGTGGCGCTTCAGCAGGTCCCCCAGGTAGGTGCGTTCGAAGCTGCGGGCCCACTCGGCCTTGGCGGCCTTGAGGGGGAGGTCCTTCAGCGGGGGCGCCTCGGGCGCGGGCCGGGCCCGCAGGTGCTCCGGCAGGTCCTGGAGCCGGATCTGGTCCGCCTCGGTCAGCACCACGGCGCGCTCGATCACGTTCTGCAGCTCCCGCACGTTTCCCGGCCAGTGGTAGGATTCCAGCAGGTCCAGGGCCTCCGGGGCGATGCCGCGGATCTCCTTCCCCGAGGCCGCGGCGTAGCGCTGCAGGTAGTGATAGGCGATGAGGGGCACGTCGCCCTTGCGCTCCCGCAGGGGCGGCAGCGGGATGGAGATGACGTTGAGCCGGTAGTAGAGGTCCTCCCGGAAGGTCCCCTTGGCCACCGCCGCCTGCACGTCCCGGTTGGTGGCCGAGATCACCCGCACATCCACCTCGATGATCCGGTTCCCGCCCACCCGCCGCACCTGGCGCTCCTGGAGCACCCGCAGGAGCTTCCCCTGGAGGTTGGGGCTCAACTCGGCGATCTCGTCCAGGAACACGGTGCCCCCCTGGGCGTACTCGAAGAGCCCGGGGCGCGTGGCGTGGGCGCCGGTGAAGGCCCCCTTCTCGTGGCCGAAGAGCTCGCTCTCCAGCAGGTTCTCGGGGAGGGAGGCCAGGTCCACCGGGATGAAGGCCTTCTCGCCCCGGCGGGAGTTGGCGTGGAGGCAGCGCGCGATGAGTTCCTTGCCGGTGCCGCTCTCGCCCAAGACCAGGATGTTGGCCTCGCTGGAGGCCACCTTCTTGATGACCTCGTACACCTCCGTCATGGCCAGGCTGCGGCCGATGATGTTCTCGAACCGGTAGGTCTGCTGGAGCTGCTGGCGGAGGCGCTGGTTCTCCTCCTGGAGGCGGCGCTGGGTCAAGGCCCGATCGATGACGACCCGCAGTTGGTCCGCCGTGAAGGGTTTGGTGACGTAGTCGTACGCCCCCTCCTTGATGGCCTCCACGGCCGTCTCCAGCGTGGCGAAGGCCGTGATCATGATCACGATCACGTTCGGGTCCGCCGCCTTGGCCGCCCGTACCACCTCCATGCCGCCCATGCCGGGCATCCGCAGGTCCGTGAGGATCAGGGCCGGCCGTTCGCGCTGGAGGGCCTCCAGGCCGGCGGCCCCGTCGGGCGCCGTGAGGGGCTCGTAGCCGAACCGGGCGAGCATGCGGCTGCAGTTCACCAGCATGTCCTCCTCGTCGTCGATCACGAGGATGCGCTCATGCTCGGCCATCGACCCCTCCCTCCGCGCCCGCGGCTTCCCCCTGCCGCTGCCCGCCGCCGGCCGTGGCCCCGCGTCCGGCTTCCGAGCGGACCTCCGCCGGCGCCGGCGCCGCCGCCTCACCCATCGGCCGCGCCGCGGGCCTGGCCGCGGCCCCCGCCACCGGGAGGGCGACCACGAAGGTGGTCCCCCGCCCGATGGCGCTCTCCACCTCGATCGTCCCCCCGTGCTCCTGCACGATGCCGTAGCTCACGGCCAGGCCCAGCCCCGTGCCGGCGGCCTTGGTGGTGAAGAAGGGGTCGAAGATGTGCGAGAGGTGCTCGGCCGGGATCCCGGGCCCCGAATCCGCGATGCGCACCTCCACCCACCCCTCCCGCCGCCCCCGCCGCGAGCTCACGGCCAGGCGGCCCCCGCCGGCCATGGCCTCGCGGGCGTTGTTCAGGAAGTTGATCATCACCTGCTCCAGGTGGTTGAGGCTGCCCCGGATGGGCGGCAGGCCCGGCTCCAGGGCCCGCTCCAGGAGGATCCCCTCCTTGGCGAACTGCCGCTCCACCAGCAGGAGCGCCTCCTCCAGCAGGCGGTTCAGGTCCACCCAGGTGGTCTCCCAGGGCGCCCGCCGCGCGAAGGAGAGGAGCCCGCGCGCGATCTTGGCCACCCGCTGGGCGTGCTTGTCGATGACGCGGAGGTCTTCCTGCACGGCGGGGGGCAGGCCCATGTCGTCGGCGTCCCAGAGCATGGTCTCCACCCGCGCCGTGATGACGCCCACGGGATTGTTGATCTCGTGGGCCACGCCGGCCGCCAGGGTGCCGATGGCCGCCAACTTCTCCGTCTGCTGAAGCTGGTGGGCGGCCACATCCTGCTGCGTGACGTCCGTGACCACCAGCACGGCCCCGATGCGCTCCCCGCGCGCGTCCCGCAGGGCGATGCCCTCCAGGTCCATCACGGCGGTCCCCCGGCGCAGCGTCTGATGCCGCTGGCGCTGGATCTGGAAGCCCTCGGCGCGGCCGGCCAGGATCTCATCCACCCGCGCGGCCACCCCCTCGGGCACCAGGGCCGGGAAGACATCCACCAGCCGGCGGCCGAGCACCTCGGGCGGGGCCACCTCGTAGTGGCGCTGCATGGACTGGTTCCACAGGGTCACCCGTCCCTCCAGGTCCACCGTCACGATGCCGTCCGCGATGCTGTCCAGGATGTTGCGCATGTGCCGCTGGAGCGTCTCCAAATCCAGGTTTACCTCGGCCAGCCGGCGGGACCGCCCCTCCAGGTCCCAGTTCAGCGCTCGCACCGCCGCCCGCCGGTGCCGCTCCCGCTCGGCCACCAGCCCCAGGGCCACGGCCAGGGACACGAGGAACGCCACCCGAAGCCCCGCATCGCTCCAGTGATGCGTCGGCCCCATGGGCAGGCTCACACTCAAGTAGAGGATCGAAGCCACGGCCGCCACGCCCAGGCCGCGGGCGAGGCCGAAGAAGAGGGCCTGGAGGGCCGCCAGGAAGTAGAAGGCCAGGTCGAACGGGCTGTCGAGCCCGCCGCTGAGGCGGACCAGGGCCGTGGTGAAGGCGAGGTCGATGGCCAGGATGGCCAGGCTCAGCCGATCGGCCGCGGGCGGCCAGACCCACAGGACCCCGTAGAGGGCCAGGCTGTACCCGGCGAAGCCGAACAGGATCAGGCCCACCAGGGGCCGGGTGCCCGGCGGCAGCGGGGCCACGGCCAGCCAGAGCAGGCTCCCCACGATCACCAGGAGCCGCAGGGCGGCGAAGATGATGTACTGGGGGCTCAGGCCCACGCGGCGGGCCACGCCCAGGAGCGCCCCCCACTCCTCGGCAATGGCCGGGGAGGGCGCGGGGGCGCCGGGCGGTGGGGGATCGCCGGGTGCGCGTGCGGCCACGTCCATCCTGCAGGATCCTCGCGACGGAAGTGTATCACATCTGCGCCGCCAAGCGCCAACGCGCGGGGCCGGGGCGCAGGCAGGGGATCAGTTGCGGGTCGACGTGAGGCGGAGGCGTTCCAGGGTGTTGTGGAGGGTGACCGTCTCGCCGGCCAGGGCGCTCTGGGCCCCCAGGCGGGCCGCGGCGGGCAGGCGGCCGCGCCGGAGCGCCGGCAACCCGCTCTCCTCGATCACCTGCTCGAAGGGGCCGATCTCTGCCGCCGCCACGCGGATCTCGCCACCGCCCCCGATGCACAGCTCGGCCCCCAGGGTATCCGAAGCGACCATGAGCTGGATCCCATGGCCAGCCAGGATGAACTCACTGAGCGACTCGAAGGCCTCGGCGATGGCCGCCCGGTTGACCGCGGCGCGGTGGCGGGTGTGCGTGGCCCTCCCCTCGCGGTAGCTGATCTGCAGGGCGGCCGGCGAGGGGAAGAGCGCGAGCAGCGTGTGGAACAGGCGCCGGGCCGTCTCCGGATCGGCGCGCACGGCCAGCCGGACGGGCACGGACTGCACCTCGACCGTGTACCCCACCTTGCCCCGCGCCATCGGCCTCCCCTCGCCCTCGCGCCCGCACACACCGATGAGAGGACGGAACTCTGCAAAAGGAGCCGCACGGTACCACGGCCCCTCGCGCCCGTCAACCCCCGGAATCTTGGGCAGTTACGGACACCTAGCCCCCAGCGGTAGGGGAGCCGGGGCCGGCGGGGCGCTCGACGGCTCTAATACCCGGAGCTGCCGTGGGCCCGGCACAACAATGCCTAAGCTTACTATGGAGGGTCTTTCGCCCGCCCGGCAGGGACGCAGGACAGGAGGGTGCCGCCTTCAGGAAACCATCTCGAGAGGTTGCGCTTGACTTATCAGGATGAGTCAATCATACTCATGCTATGAGTAAACGCCTTCAGGTGCTCTTGGGCGAGTCCGAATTCCGGGAGATCCAGCGCATGGCCCGCCGGCACCGCATGACCGTGGCTGAATGGGTCCGGCAGGCTCTCCGGGCCGCCCGCCGCCGCGAGCCTCTGGGTGAAGCAGATAAGAAGCTCGACGTCGTGCGCGCCGCGTCGCGCCACACCTTCCCCACTGCCGACATCGAGCA
>DASPOZ010000471.1:0-9198 GCA_035625755.1 Candidatus Sulfotelmatobacter sp. | reverse complement strand
CAGGATCTGCAGCTTGTGGGCGGCGTCCAGCCCTCCCACGTCCAGGCTGGGGTCGGCCTCGGCGTATCCGCGCGCCTGCGCGGCGGCCAGCACCTCGGCGAAGGGCCGGTCCTCCTCCGTCATCTTCGTCAGGATGTAGTTGCAGGTGCCGTTGATGATCCCCAGCAGGCTGGTGATCCGGTTGGCCACCAGCCCCTCGCGCAGGAGGCGGATCACCGGGATCCCCCCGCACACGCTGGCCTCGAACCCCAGGTCCACCCGGTGCTCGGCGGCCGCCCGGTAGAGCGCGACGCCGTGCGTGGCCAGCAGCGCCTTGTTGGCGGTGACCACGTGCTTGCCCTTCTCCAGGGCCTCCAGGCAGCAGGCGCGGGCCGGGTCGATCCCGCCCATGACCTCCACCACGATCTGGATGGCCGGGTCGGCCACCACCTCCGCGGGGTTGGCCGTGAGGAGCTTGCGGTCCACCTCCACGGGGCGGGCGCGGCCCAGGTCCCGCACGGCGATCCGGCGGATCCGGAGGTGCGCGCCGACCTTGCGCTCCAGGCGCGCGGCGTTTTCCTGGAGCAGCTTCACCACGCCGGACCCTACGGTCCCGAACCCCAGCAGCCCGATGTCGATGGTCTTCATGCCGCCCACTCGATTGTGGATTGAGGATTGAGGATTTTGGATTGAACGCTTCCGACGGAGAACGGAATCCCCACATCCTCAATCACAAATCCGAGATCCTCAATCGCCGCCGAAGGCGCTCTCCCAGGCCGCCGCGGCTTCGGGCAGCGCCACGTCGATGCGCGCCGCCCCGGCGGCGATGCGGATCCGATCCGCCGCCACGCGCCCGATGGGCGCGCAGGGCGCGCCGTGCGATCGGGCCATGGCCACGGCCCGGGCCTCGTCCTCCCGGCGCACCGTCACCAGGATGCGGGAGGCCGACTCGCCGAAGAGAAGCGCGTCCGGCCGCACGGCGCCCGGCAGCTCAACCTCCGCGCCGAGGGGGCTCCCCCGGGGCCGCGAGGGCCCGCCGCAGGCCGACAGGCCGGATTCGGCCAGGGCCACGGCCAGGCCGCCATCGCTACAGTCGTGGGCCGAGCGGGCCAGGCCTTCGGAGATCAGGGCCCGGCAGGCGGCCTGCACGGCCCGCTCGCGCTCCAGGTCCAGGCGCGGCGGGCGCCCCGCCTCGAGGCCGTGGACGGCGGCCAGGTACTCGCTGCCCCCCAGCTCCTCCAGCGTCTCCCCCAGGAGCAGGATCACGTCCCCCGCGGCGGCGAAGCCCTGCCCCATCGCCCGCGCGGCGTCCTCCAGGAGCCCCACCATCCCGATGATGGGCGTCGGGTGGATGGCCTGGCCGGACGTCTCGTTGTAGAAGCTCACGTTGCCCCCCGTCACCGGGGTGCCCAGGGCGCGGCAGGCCTCGCCCATGCCCCGCACCGCCTCGGCGAACTGCCACATGATCTCCGGGCGCTCGGGGCTGCCGAAGTTCAGGCAGTTGGTGACGGCCAGCGGCGCCGCGCCGGCGCAGGAGACGTTGCGGGCCGCCTCGGCCACGGCCAGCCGCGCCCCCTCCCGCGGGTCCAGGTACACGTAGCGGCCGTTCCCATCCGTGGAGAGGGCGATGGCCAGGGGCGTACCCTTCAGGCGCAGCACGGCCGCATCCGATCCGGGCAGGACCACGGTGTTGAGGAAGAGCATGTGATCGTACTGGCGCCACACCGACCGCTTGCTGGCGATGGTGGGTGAGGCCAGCAGGCGCAGGAGCACCGCGGACGGGTCCCGGGGCAGCGGCAGCCCGGAGAGATCGAAGGCCCAGGCCGCGTCCAGGTAGGCCGGGCGCGCCGTGGGGCGCGCGTAGACCGGCCCCTCCTCGGCCAGCGCGTGGGCCGGGATCTCGGCCACCACCCGCCCCTCGGCGCGCACCCGCAGCAGGCCGTCCTCCGTCACGCGGCCCACCTCCACCGCCTCCAGGTCCCACTTGGCGAAGATGCGGCGCACGGTCTCGGTCCGGTCCCGCCGCACCACCATGAGCATGCGCTCCTGCGACTCGGAGAGCATCAGCTCGTAGGGGGTCATCCCCGCCTCGCGGCGCGGCACGCGGTCCAGCTCCAGCTCGATGCCGGTGCCGCCCCGGCTCGCCATCTCGCAGGAGGAACAGGTGAGACCGGCCGCCCCCATGTCCTGGATCCCCACCAGGGCGTCCGTGGCCATGACCTCCAGGCAGGCCTCGATGAGCAGCTTCTCCTTGAACGGGTCGCCCACCTGCACCGTGGGGCGCCGCCCGGCCGAGGTCTCGTCGAAGGCCTCGGAGGCCATGGTGGCCCCGTGGATCCCGTCCCGCCCCGTCCGGGCCCCCACATAGAACACCGGGTTGCCCACGCCGCCCGCCCGAGCCCGGAAGATCCGGTCGCGAGGCGCGATCCCCACGCACAGGACGTTCACCAGGGGATTCTGGCGGTAGGTATCGCCCACGCAGAGCTCCCCGCCCACGGTGGGCACGCCCACGGCGTTCCCGTAGCCCGCGATGCCGGACACCACCCCCCCCATCAGGTACCGGCTCTTGGCCTCCGTGAGGGGGCCGAAGCGGAGCGAATCCAGCAGGGCGATGGGGCGCGCGCCCATGGTGAAGATGTCCCGGATGATGCCCCCCACGCCGGTGGCCGCCCCCTGATACGGCTCGATGAAGGAGGGATGGTTGTGGCTCTCCATCTTGAAGACCAGCGCCAGGCCGTGGCCCACGTCCACCACGCCGGCGTTCTCGCCCGGGCCCTCCAGGATCCGCGGGCCCGCCGTGGGCAGCTCCTTCAGGTGGAGCTTCGAGCTCTTGTAGCTGCAGTGCTCGGACCACATCACCGAGAAGACGCCCAGCTCGGTGAGGGTGGGATCGCGGCCCAGGAGGGCGCGGACCCGCGCGAATTCGTCCGGCGTCAGGCCGTGCCGCGCGATCAGTTCGGGCGTGAGGGCGGGCTCGCCGGGGGCGGGGCGCGGCCCCGCGGCGGGCGCCGTGGCGCTGCGTCCTCCCATGGCCTCGGGATGGGGGGACATGGCGGGTCAGCGGGCGGGGGCGGCCAGCCCGCCGGCCAGCGCGCGGAGCAGGAGCAGGCCGTCCGTCCCGCCCACGGCGGGCTCCCCGGCCCGCTCGGGGTGCGGCATCAGCCCGAAGACGTTGCCCCCCTCGCTCACGATGCCGGCGATGTGCCCCAGGGACCCGTTGGGGTTGGCGGCGTTGGTGAGGCGCCCGTCCGGAGTGCAATAGCGGAGGACGATCTGGCCCCGGTCGTTCATCCGGCGGAGCGTGGCCGGGTCGGCGAAGTAGCGGCCCTCGCCGTGCGAGATGGGCATGGCCAACACCTGGCCGCGCCCCGCGCCGGGCGTGAAGGGCGTGTCCGGGTTGTCCACGCGCAGCTGGACCCACTGGCAGCGGTACTGGAGCGAATCGTTGCGCAGGAGCGCGCCGGGCAGGAGGCCCGCCTCGCACAGGATCTGGAAGCCATTGCAGCTCCCCAGCACCGGCCCGCCCCCCTCCGCGAAGCGCCGGACGGCCGGCATGACGGGGGAGAAGCGCGCGATGGCCCCGGCCCGCAGGTAGTCCCCGTGGGCGAAGCCGCCGGGCAGGACGAGGGCGTCGAAGCCGGACACGGAGGTCTCCTTGTGCCACACGGGCTCCGCCGCGACGCGGAGGACCTCCCGGAAGACCCAGAGGAAGTCGTCGTGGCTCCAGGAGCCGGGAAAGACCAGGACGCCGATCTTCACCCCGCGCCCCTCACGTGCCCCCCGCCCTCATTTTGGGCGCGGGCCGGACCCCCTCACCCGTCCCCTCCCCCGGAGGGGGAGAGGGAGATGAAGCGGGGGCGTCGGCGAGGTCGAACCGGTAGTCCTCGATCACCGGGTTGGCCAGGAGCTGCCGGCACATGGCGTGCACCTGGGCCTCCGCCTCGGCTCGCGAGGCGCCGTTCAGGGTGAGCACCATGAACTTGCCGATGCGCACGTCCCCCACGCCGGCGAAACCCAGCGCCTCCAGGGCGGAGCGCACGGTGTCCCCCTGCGGATCCAAGACCCCCTGCTTCAACGTGACGTAGACCCGCGCCTCGAACACCGAACCCACCATTGGTGATTGTGGATTTTGGATTGAGGATTGTGGACTGAGGGGTGAGGGGTGAGGGAGCCGCCCGCCTCCCTGGCTCGCACAACAATCCTCAATCCTCAATCTGCAATCCTCAATACTTCTAGGGGCCGCAGACGCGGCGGTGCACCTCCTGATAGGCCTCTTCCACGCGGCCCAGGTCGCGCCGGAAACGGTCCTTGTCCATCTTCTCGCGCGTGGTCCGGTCCCACAGGCGGCACCCGTCGGGGGTGATCTCGTCGCCCAGCAGCAGGCGGCCGTGGTGCCGGCCGAACTCGACCTTGAAGTCCACCAGCAGGATGTCCCGCTGGGCGAAGAACGGGAGGAGGGTGGCATTGATCTTCATGGCCTGCTCGCGGATGGCCTGCACCTCCGCGGGCGCGGCCAGGCCCAGGAGCCGGATGTGGTCGTCGTTGATCATGGGGTCGCCCAGGGCGTCGCTCTTGTAGTAGAACTCCAGGACCGGGCTCTGCAGCGGGGTCCCCTCCTCCAGACCCAGGCGTTTGGCCAGGCTCCCCGCCACCGTGTTCCGCACCACGACCTCGATGAGGACGATCTCCAGGCGGCGGACCAGCATGTCCCGGTCCGACAGGGTGCGGACGTAGTGGGTGGGGATCCCGTGCCCCTCCAGGTACTCGAAGACCCGGGTGGAGATCTGGTTGTTGAGGATCCCCTTCTGGACGATGGTCCCCCGCTTGGCGGCGTTGAAGGCGGTGGCGTCGTCCTTGAAGTGCTGGATCAGCAGCTCCGGGTCCGCCGTCTCGTAGAGGATCTTCGCCTTGCCCTCGTACAACTTGCGCAGTTTTTCCACGGGCGTTTCTCCTGGCAGACCGCGAACCGTGGGACGGAACCCCGGCGCCGGCCCCCGGGATCCGAACGGAGGGATATGGCGGCCCGGCCCCACGGCCCCCCGCAGCCCGGGGGGAAACCCTTCAGGACGGATGGGCGTCTCAGGCGAGGCCGACGCGGGCGTAGATGGCGTCCAGATGGCGCAGATGATACCCCAGGTCGAAGCAGTTTTCAATGTCGGCCGGGGCCAGGAACCGGGCCACCTCGGGGTCCGCCAGGAGCAGGGCCTTGAACTCCGCCCCCTCCTCCCAGGCGCGCATGGCGTGGCGCTGCACCATCCGATAGGCCGCCTCGCGGGAGGCCCCCTTGCGGGCCAGGGCCAGGAGGACCTGCTGGGAGAAGATCACCCCGTGGGTCGCCTCCAGGTTGCGGCGCATCCGTTCGGGGAAGACGCGCAACCCCTCCAGGATCTCGGCGCCGCGCACCAGCAGGTAGTCCACCAGGATGGTGCTGTCCGGCAGGATCACCCGCTCCACGGAGGAGTGGCTGATGTCCCGTTCGTGCCAGAGGGCCACGTCCTCGAAGGCGGCCTGGGCGTTGGCCCGCACCACGCGGGCCAGCCCGCAGATCTGCTCGCAGCCCACCGGGTTCCGCTTGTGCGGCATGGCCGAGGAGCCCTTCTGGCCCTCGGCGAAGGGCTCCTCCGCCTCCCGCACCTCGGTCCGCTGCAGGTGCCGGATCTCGGTGGCGAACCGCTCCAGCGAGGCGGCGATGCCGGCCAGCACGGCCATGAACTCGGCGTGCCGGTCCCGCGCCACGACCTGGGTGGAGACGGGGTCCGCCGCCAGCCCCAGCCGCCGGCAGACGTACTCCTCCACGAAGGGGGGGACGTGGGCGAAGGTGCCCACGGCGCCCGAGAGCTTGCCGGCGCCGATGCCCGCCCGGGCCCGCAGGAGTCGCTCCCGGTGGCGCCCCGCCTCGGCGTACCAGGCGGCCACCTTGAGGCCGAAGGTGGTGGGCTCCGCGTGGACCCCGTGGGTCCGCCCGATCATCAGCGTGGTGCGGTGCTTCAGGGCCAACTGGCCCAGGATGGCCCGCAGGCGGTCCAGGTCCTCCACCAGGATGTCGGCGGCATCGCGGAGCTGGAGGGCCAGGGCGGTGTCCAGGATGTCGGACGAGGTGAGGCCCAGATGGATGTAGCGCGAGGCCGGCCCCACGCGCTCGGCCACCGCGCTGAGGAAGGCCACCACGTCGTGGCGCACCTCGCGCTCGATGGCGTCCACGCGGGCCGGGTCGCAGCCGGCCTTGGCCCGGATCTCGTCCAGCGCGTCCCGGGGCACCTCGCCCAGCTCGGCCCAGGCCTCGCAGGCCAGCAGTTCGATCTGGAGCCAGCGGGCGTAGCGGGCCGCCGGCTCCCAGAGCGCCCCCATCCGGGGGAGCGTGTACCGCGGGATCATCGCTCGAATGCGGAATGCGGAATGCGGAATGCGGAGTACCGGAACACGGGCGGGGGGATCCGGGGATTCTCAGCGCCCATTCCGCATTCCGCGTTCCGCATTCCGCATTGGGGGGTTACGCGACGGCGGCGGGCTCGGGGACCGGACCGATGGTGGTGAGGGCGTAGGCGTCCGCGCCGAAGAGGCGCGCGGTGAGGTCCCGGAAGCCCTCCAGGGTCACCGCCTCGATCCCCCGGATGATTTCGTCCAGGTCGAAGTAGCGGCCGAAGTAGATCTCCATCTTGGCCAGACGGGTCATCCGGTTGTTGGTGCTCTCCAGACCCAGCAGCAGGTTCCCCTTGAGCTGCTCCTTGCCGCGCCGAAATTCGTCGGGGTCCATGGGCTCGTCCCGCACGCGGCGGCACTCGCCCCAAACGAGGTCCAGGACCTGCCGGTAGGATTCGGGGGCCGTCCCCGCGTACACCACGAGGAGGCCGGTGTCCCGGTAGGCCTGCTGGTAGGAGTAGATGGAGTAGGCCAGCCCGCGCTTCTCCCGCACCTCCTGGAAGAGGCGCGAGCTCATGGAGCTGCCCAGGAGGGCATTGAGGAGGAACATGGCGTAGCGGTCCGGGGCGGCGTAGGGGAGCGCCTCCACCCCCATGCAGAGATGGACCTGGGCCGACTCCCGCCCGTCCCGGGCCACGGCCGCGCGGGACACGGGCGCGGGGGCGTTGAGGGGAAGGGCCCTCCCCTCCCAGCCCTGGGTGGCGTCCCCCAGCAGGCCCATCAAGTGGGCGTGGTCCACGTCCCCGGCGGCGGCCACGATCACCTGGTCCGGCTGATAGAAGTCGCGCAGGTGGGCCCGGATCTCCTCGCGGCCCACGGCCTCCAGGGTCTCCCGCGAGCCCAGCACGGGACGGCCCAGCGGGTGGTCCCCCCAGAGGGCGCCGGCGAAGAGGTCGTGCACCAGGTCCCCGGGGTCATCCTCCACCATCTTGATCTCCTGGAGGACGACCTGGCGCTCGCGCTCGATGTCCTCGGGGGCCAGGCGGGGGCGCAGGAGGAGGTCCGTGAGGAGGTCCACGGCCAGGGGGAGATGCTCCCCCAGGACCTTGGCGTAGAAGCAGGTGCTCTCGCGGGAAGTGAAGGCGTCCAGGGTGCCGCCCACCGCGTCGATGGCCTTGGCGATGTCCTCGGCCGACCGGCGTTCGGTGCCCTTGAAGAGCATGTGCTCGATGAAGTGCGAGATGCCGGCGCGGCGGGCCGGCTCGTCCCGCGACCCGACCCGCAACCAGAGCCCCACGGCGGCCGACTTCACGTGGGGCATCCGTTCCGTGAGGACCACGATGCCGTTGGGCAGTCGATCCTTGCGGAAGGGCACGGCCATGGTCATCCGCGCGGCGGCGACCCCTTCCCCTTCCCGTTCCCGCCGCCTTTCCCCTCGCTCTCCCGGAGCAGCTCGCGGCGGGAGAGGCGGATCTTGCCCGCCTTGTCGATCTCGATGACCTTGACCATCACCTCGTCCCCTTCCTTGAGGACGTCCTCCACTCGCTTCACCCGCTCTTCCGCGATCTGGGACACGTGGAGGAGCCCGTCGGTGCCGGGGAGGATCTCGACGAAGGCGCCGAACTCCATGATCTTGACGACCTTCCCGAGGTAGACCTTCCCCACCTGGGGGACCTCGACGATCTTGCTGATGATCTCCAGGGCCCGCTGGGCCGCCGCCTCGTCCGCCGAGGCCACGCACACCGTGCCGTCGTCCTCGATGTCGATCTTGACGCCGGTCTCCTCCTGGATGCCTCGGATCACCTTGCCACCCGGGCCGATCACCTCCCGGATCTTGTCCACCGGGATCTTGATGGTGATGATCCGCGGGGCGTAGGGCGAGAGGTTCGGCCGGGGCTCGCTGAGGGTCTTGCCCATGATCTCCAGGACCTCCAGCCGGGCCGACCGCGCCTGGGCCAGCGCCTCCCGCATGATGGCGGGGGTGATGCCCTGGACCTTGATGTCCATCTGGAGCGCCGTGATCCCCTGGCGCGTGCCCGCCACCTTGAAGTCCATGTCGCCCAGGTGGTCCTCCAGGCCCTGGATGTCCGTGAGGATGGCGTAGCGGTCCCCCTCCATCACCAGGCCCATGGCCACCCCGGCCACGGCCGCCCGCACCGGCACCCCCGCGTCCATCAGGGCCAGGCTGGCGCCGCAGACGGTGGCCATGGAGGAGGAACCGTTGGACTCCAGGATGTCCGACACGATGCGCAGGGTGTAGGGGAACGTCCCCTCCCGCGGCAGGGCCGGCTGGATGGCCCGCTCCGCCAGGGCGCCGTGGCCGATCTCGCGGCGGCCCGGTCCCCGCATGAAGCGGACCTCGCCCACGCTGAAGGGGGGGAAGTTGTAGTGCAGCATGAACCGCTTGGTGGAATCCCCCTCCAAGTCGTCCAGCCGCTGCTCGTCCTGCTTGGTCCCCAGGGTGGTGGTCACCAGGGCCTGGGTCTGCCCGCGGGTGAAGAGGGCCGACCCGTGGGTGCGGGGCAGGAGCCCCGCCTCGCAGGTGATGGGGCGCACCTCGGTGGCCCGGCGCCCGTCGGCCCGGCGGCCCTCGGCCAGCACCAGGTGCCGCATCTCGTCTTTCTCGACCTTATCGAAGAGGCCCCGGATCTGGGCCTTCTGGGCGTCCGTGGCGTCTGGGAAGCGGGCCAGCGTCTCCTCCACGAGCTTCTGGCGGCGCGCGCGCTGCTCGTCCTTGTCCGCCACGAAGGCCAGCTCGCGGATGGGCCCGCGGCAGGCCGCGTCCACCCCGGCCGCCAGGGCCGCGTCCGGCGGGGGCGCCGCGAAGACGGGCTGCGGCCTCCCCAGCGCGGCGGCCAG
>DASPOZ010000470.1:0-4276 GCA_035625755.1 Candidatus Sulfotelmatobacter sp. | reverse complement strand
CCCGGCGGTGTGGAGGCAGAGGAGGGGGATGCCGGCGCCCGCCTCCTCGAAGTACACGCGGTAGGGGCGGCCGTGGAATTCCAGGTGCAGGTAGCGGCCCACGATGGGCTCAAGCCGCGGCACGGCCCATCGCTCCGTCGTGCTCCCGCATCAGCTCCAGCAGGCGCGTGAGGGCCCACACGTTCTGCATCACCACCAGCCAGTTCCCCTCCACACGCATGCGCCCCGCCTTGGCCAGTGCGAAGATGCTCTGGCAGCGCGGCGGCGGCACGGCGGCCAGCAGGTCGTCCCAGGCCCCCGACTCGCCGCGGATGGCGAAGTCCCACGGCGCCATCAGGGGCGGTGGCGCCTGCACCCGGACGATGCGCCCGCCGTCCAGGACCACGAGGGTGGAACGCGGCGCCTCCTCGAACAGGATGCGCGCGCCGAAGCGGCCGGCGATGCGCGCATACAGCGGGTCGCTTTCCAGCGCCCGGCCTAGCGCCTCGAACCACGCCACGTCGAACCGCATGGGAGCCCCCCCCGCTTCTCGGAGTTCGGCAGTTTACCGAAAAATCGGTTCCCCAGCAGGCTGCTCAAAAGGGCCCAGGTGCAAGGCGGCGCGCGATGCGCCGACTGAGGCGTACGCCGGGTACGCCGCAGGGAGCGCGCGAGCGCGCCAACGCCGCAGATGGGCCCTTTTCAGCAGCCTGCTAGAGGGCGCGGCCGGCGGCGGCGCCCTCGTGCATGGCCTCGTAGGCGGTGCGGGGTGTTACGGCGTCGCCCACGTCGAACAGGGGCAGGTCGGGGGCGGCGCGGCGCAACTCCTGGGCCAGCGCGCCGGCGGCCACCAGCGTGCGCGCGGGCAGGATGGCGTCCAGCCGCTCCAGTTCCAGCACCTCGCCGGCCACGCGGAGGGTGGCGCCATCGCCCCGGATGGCCTCCACCGTGGCGTGCAGGTGCACGGCCACGTTATCGCGCCGCCGCAGGTCCTCTACCGGCTGCCAGCGGGCCCGGAACCCCAGGTCCGCCGCCAGGGCGCCGCCGGGCTCCGCCAGGATCACCTCGGCGCCGCGGTCCGCCAGGAGATGGGCCAGGCTCACGCCGATGATCTGGCCGCCGATGATGAGGACGCGGCGGCCGAGGGAGCCTTCGCGCCGCAGCACATCGAAGGGCGAGACCACGGGGCCGTCCTCGATCCCCGGGATGGGCGGGATGGCCGCCGCGGCGCCGGTGGCAACCACCACCGCCTCCGGCCGCTCCGCCAGGACGGCGGCCGCATCACCTTCCCGCCCCAGCTCCACCCGCACGCCGGCCTCCTTGATAGCACGCTCCAGGGAGGCGATCAATCCCGCCATCTCCTGCCGGCCGGGGATGCGGCGCATCCACCGCACCTGGCCGCCCAGCTCGTGGCCGCGCTCCCAGAGCGTGACGCAATGGCCGCGGAGCGCGGCCACGCGGGCCGCCTCCAGGCCGGCCGGGCCGCCCCCCACCACCAGGACGCGGAGCGGGCGGGCGGCGGGGCGGAGGGCGTACTCGCGCTCGCGCGCGGCGGCGGGGTTCACCAGGCAGGAGACGGGCAGGTTGGCGCCCAGCAGGTCGCTGCACTTGAGGCAGGCCACGCAGGGGCGGATGGCGTCCTGCCGGCCGCCGCGCGCCTTGGCCGGGAATTCGGGGTCGGCGTGCAGGGCGCGGCCCAGCGTCACGAAGTCCGCCTGACCCTCCTGCAGGATGGCCTCGGCCACGGCGGGATCGTTGATGCGGCCGGCCACGCTCACGGGGATGCGGACCCGCTGCCGGATGGCCCGGCTCAGGTGGGCGAGGCAGCCGGGCGGCTGCTCCATGGGCTGGGCGATCATCACGGCGGATTCGTAGATGGCCGCCGAAACGTCGATGAGCTGCACCCCGGCCGCCTCCAGCCGCTGGCAGAAGGGAAGCACGTCCTCGATGCGCAGGCCCCCGTCCACGTACTCGTCGGCGCTGATGCGGTAGGCCAGGGCGGCGCGCCCGGCCAGGGCCTCGCGCACGGCCCCCACCACCTCCAGCGGAAAGCGCATGCGCCGCTCGGCATCCCCGCCGTACTCGTCGGTGCGCCGGTTGGAGTAAGGGGAGAGGAACTGGCCCACCAGGTAGCCGTGGGCGCCGTGGACCTCCACCAGGTGGAAGCCGACGCGCGCGGCGCGGTCCGCCGCCTCGGCGAAGCGGGCCACGATGCGGCGGATCTCGGGCACGGTGAGCTGGCGCGGGACTTCGCCCCCGGCCAGGACGGCGCAGGGGACGGGCGAGGGGGCCACGGGCTGGAAGCCGGTGACGGCCGATGAGGTCTCGCGCCCGGCGAACTGGATCTCGGCTCCCAGCAGGGCCCCGTGCGCCTGGGCCGCCTCGAGGAGGCGCCGGTAGCCCGGCAGCAGCCGGTCGTCGTGGAGGCCGAGCTGGTATACGTGGTTGCGCCCCACCGGGTCCACGTACATGGACTCCAGGTTGATGAGCGCCGCCCCGCCCCGCGCCCGCTCCGCCACGTACTCGATGTACCGCTGCGTGACGGAGCCGTCCGGGCCCGCCAGGTTCTTCTCCATGGGGGCCATGAGGATCCGGTTTCGCAGGACCAGCGGCCCGATGTGCGCGCGCGAGAAGAGCGTGGGGAACGGCGTGGCGGACGTGGAGACCATGGCGGGGGTTCTTCTATCACGCAGGCGAGACCGGCGCAAGGACGCGGCGGGCGGTGAGAGCGGGCGGAGAAACGGCCGGAGGCTAAGGGCCTGTCCCAAAACCCCCCAGCGCCTCGTGTCGGGGCGGGTCACCGCCGGCTTCCGTCCTCGGCACTGCGCAGGCCCGACCATCTCTGTGAGCGCCACCCCGCGAGCGGGGGGCCGGCGCGAACGCTGGATGGGCCCGTTGCTCGTGCCTGCGGGCGGGAGCCGGTGGTGACCCGCCCGGCAGGACTCCCGGCAGGTCTTGGCATAGGCTCTAACAGGATGCTGAGAAACTTGCTTTTCCGCAGGCTGCTCAAAAAGGTCCAGATGCAAGGCGGCGATTCCCATTGCGGATTGCGGAATGGGCGGGCCGGTCCGTTGCACCGCCGCGTCAGCGCGCCAACGCCGCAGATGGGCCTTTTTCAGCAGCCCGCCCAGCAGCCGGTTCCCGCAGGCTGCTCAAAAAGGTCCAGATGCAAGGCGGCGTGCGAAGTGCCGAGTGAGGAGTACTGGGGCGTACTCCGCAGCGAGCGCACAAGCGCGCCAACGCCGCAGATGGGCCTTTTTCAGCAGCCTGCTAAGCGGCGGGGGCTACCACCAGTAGGGCGGCCCCCACAGCAATGGCCGGTACGGCCCAAAAGGGTAGCCGTAGTAGGGCCACGGATAAAAGGGGTAGGGGTAGAAGAAGGGGTCCGGCCCGTACACCACGTCGTAGCGGGGCCAGAGATGGACGAACACGGCCTCGATGACGGGGTAGCGGTAGGCGACTTCGCCCACGGGCCGCTCCACCGATCCTTGCGCAGTTCCCACGATGGTTATCCGGCGGCCGGCCGGATAGACCGCCGGGTCCAGGAAGCCCGCGTGGCGGACCAGGAACCGGCCGCCCGCCGATGCCGTCACGTCCGGCGCGTCGTCGGAGCGCAGGGGGTATTGCAGGACCTCCATCTCGCTCACCGGCCCCAGCGGGGAGGTCTTCAGGATCTCGCCCCCGAGGGCCACCCGCCTGCCGTTGTACGCCTCCGGGTTCGCCCGCAGGACGTCGAAGGTCACGCTCCTGTCCACGCTGTCCCAGAGCCCCTGCGGGATGACCCCCGCGCAGCCGGCCAGCAGCAGCGCGCCCATGGCGGCCATGCCGCGGGCGATCACGTACGCATGCAGTCTGCTCATGTCGTGTGGCCACACTGTCTGGACCCAGCACGCGCCGCCCGGGCCCCGTCGTGCCGCCAGCGTCCCTCAGGCTCACCACCGCCGCCGCCGGCGGATGTCCTTGCGGCTCTAATCAAAAGTATACCGCCGCGCGCAGGCTCGCGCCAGCGCAGCCTGGGCGCCTCGCGCGTGGCCGAAAAAGGTGATCCTGCCCAGGCTGCTCAAAAAGGTCCAGATGCAAGGCGGCGCGCGACGTGCCGAGTGAGGCGTACGCCGGGTACGCCGCAGCGAGTGCGCGAGCGCGCCAACGCCGCAGGTGGGCCTTTTTCAGCAGCCTGTCAGGGGGCGCCGCCGATGATTTTCAGCACGTCCGCTTGGGCGTGCACCTCGGCGGGGGGGCCGGCGAAGATGATTTCCCCGCGCTCGATGACGTAGAGGCGGTCCGCGAATTCGGGGAC
>DASPOZ010000469.1:0-6485 GCA_035625755.1 Candidatus Sulfotelmatobacter sp. | reverse complement strand
CCCGGCCCTGCGGACCTACCGGATGAACCGGGTGCCTCCCGACCTGGCCGAGGGGGACGGCGAGGCGGCGTACCGATTCCGCGAGGCCCGGACGTATGTGGACGTCCCGGCGCGCCACCCGCACCGCGCCTGCCGCAGCCTGGGCGAGGTGCCCCTGTGAGCCGCACCGTCATCGCCGCCGCACCCACCCGGATCGATTTCGCCGGCGGCACCCTGGACATCCCGCCCCTCTACCTCTTCCACCAGCCGGCCTGCACCGTGAACGTGGCCATCGACCTGTGCGCCTGCGCCACGGTGCGCGTGCGGCGGGACGCCGCCGTGGTCCTCCGCTCGGTGGACCAGCGCCGGGCGGCCCGCTGGTCCGACGGCGGGGCCATCGAGTGGCGCCGCCACCCGTTCCTGGAGCTGGCGGCGCGCCTGCTCCTCTCCTTCGCCCCCAGCCCCGGCCTGGACGTGACCACCGAGTGCCAGGCCCCGCCCGGCGCCGGCACCGGCGGCTCGTCGGCCCTGGCCATCGCCCTGGCGGCAGCCCTGGCCCGCCTGCTGCGCCGCCGCCTGGGCCGGCCCGCCCTCATCGAGTACGCCAAGGCCGTGGAGACGCAGGCCATCAAGGTCCCCACCGGGTACCAGGATTACGTGGCCGCCGCCTACGGCGGGGCCAGCGTGATCCGCTACGGCCCCCAGGGGCTGCAACGCCGGCCGCTGGGGGACGCAAGATTCCTGGCCGAACTGGAGGGGCACCTGATGCTCCTCTACACGGGCCGCCCCCGCTTCTCCGGCACCAACAACTGGGACCTCTTCAAGCGCCACGTGGACGGGGACCGGCACACCTGGGAGTTCTTCGACGAGCTGCGCGGCCACGCCGCCGCCATGGTGGAGGCCTTCCGGGCGCGCGACGTGGACGCCGTGGCCGCCGTGATGCAGCGCGACTGGGAGACGCGCCGCCGGATGCTGCCGGCCATGAGCACGCCCGCCATCGACGCGCTGGCGCGGGACTGCCGGCGGCAGGGCGCGCGGGCCGCGCGCCTCTGCGGCGCCGGCGGCGGCGGCTGCCTGGCCCTGATCGTGGACCCCGCGGCCCGCCCCCGCCTGGAGGCCGTGGCGGCCCGGCGGGGGGCGCGCGTGCTGCCGTGCCGGGTCAACCGTCGCGGTCTCACCGTGCGGGCACTCGCCCGGTGAGCCCGATGGCGTCGCGGTCTCACCGTGCGGGCACTCGCCCGGTGAGCCCGATGGCGTCGCGGTCTCACCGTGCGGGCACTGGCCCGGTGAGCCCGATGGCGTCGCGGTCTCACCGTGCGGGCACTGGCCCGGTGAGATCGGCTTTCCGGCCCGGCCTGCGCCGGGCCGTGGGGCGCCGCGGTCACAGCCGAGGCATGAGCAATGAGTTCTGAGGGCTGAGTGCCGGCCGGCCGCTGTCCGGCTCATACCTCATCCCTCATGCCTCATTACCTTGCTGAATGGGCTTGACCGGCCGCGCCCCCGATGCTATCCATATGCCTGAGCCGGGGCGCGCAGCAGTGTGCTGAAGAGCCCTTTTTGCCCAGGCTGCTCAAAAAGGTCCAGATGCAAGGCGGCACGCGAAGGGCCGAGTGAGGCGTACGTCGGGTACGCCGCAGCGAGCGCCCGAGCGCGCCAACGCCGCAGATGGGCCTTTTTCAGCAGCCTGGTAGGCCCGCCCCGTGGAGCGATATGACGCCACACACCGATTGGTCGAGCAAAGAGCCCCGCCTCCGGCCCAGGCGGGGCTTTCGTCTTTTCGGGACGGGGATCGCGGGCGAAGGAGGTGGGGGCATGCGGCGGCCGTGGCGGAGGGCGGTGCTGTGGGCGATGGGCCTGGGCCTCCCCGGGGCGGTCGGCGGCCCGGCGGGCGCTGCTGCGCCCGGCGCCGCGCCCGACGGGCGGGGAGCCATGGCGGTGCTGAGCGACTTCGCCGGGGGCCTGGCCGCGGAGCCGCTGTTGCTCGGCCTGCTCCTCGCCGCGATCCTCCTGTTGTTCCTGGGCGGCGTCAGCCTGGGCCAGCGCCAGGCCTGGCTCCGGCCCCCGGCGGCCCAACCCAGCCCGGCGCTCACGCGGGCGGTGGCCGCCCTCGAGCCGGCCGCGGCCCCCGAGCGGGCGCTGGACGTGCGGCGCGCCCGGCAGGCGGTGGTGGCCGGCCAGGCGCTCCTGCTCTCGCTGAACTACGAGATCCAGCCCGAGCGGCGGGCGGACTACCTCGCCTACATGGAACGCGTGCGGGACTACCTGGTGCGGGAACTGGGCTACGCCTACGCGGTCTGGGAGGACGACGGGCGGCACAACTGGTTCACCGAGATGATCCTGTGCACCACCCCCCAGGAGTTCGACCGGCTGGCCGGCCCGGACGATTCGGCCACGCGGCGCCTCGTCAGCGGGGTGGACCAGTTCCTGCGCGACCCGGGACGGATCCGGCGCACCTCCCTGATGGGCATGGCGCCCCCGGCGACGGCGGCCCGCCCCGCCGGCGAACCGGTGGTGCGGCAGCCGGACGCGGTGCTGCAGCCGGACACGCGGTCGGTGCCCATCCCCCAGGCGCGCGAGGCGCCGCCCGGCGCGCTGCCGGCCGAGGCCGCCTAGCGGGCTGCTGAAAAAGGCCCGTCTGCGGCGTTGGCGCGCTCGCGCGCTCGCTGAGGCGTACGCGGCGTACGCCTCACTCGGCCCTTCGCGCGCCGCCTTGCATCTGGGCCTTTTTGAGCAGCCCGCGGCGGTGCGGTTTTCTTTCGTAGATTGCCGGCGTGGTTGAGGGAGGGCGTCCGGCAGGGATGAGCGGACAGACCAAGGTCCGGATCGACTGTCCCTTCTGCGGCGACACCATCGTGGGCGAGTTCTTCGAAGATGTGGACGCCCACATCATGGCCTGCCGCGAGCGGCACCCGGGGAAGGGGCGCCTCACCGAGGAAGCCTGCCGCACCCGGCCCGAACCCGAGATCCCCCACGATCCCGAACCGCACGACCAGGCGCCGCGCTAGGGCCCTGAGTCCGGAAAGCCTTTACTAGCTGTGCCCGTACCCGTTCCCGTTCCCGTACCCGTTCCCATTCCCGAAGCGACGCCCAAGACCCAGCGCAACCGGCCGTAGCAAAGGATGTTTCCCGAGTGAGGCCCGGGGCACGGGAACGGGCACGGGAACGGGAACGATCCGTCAAGGGACTTCCGACTCAAGACGCCAGCGCCCTCCGGCCCGCCTCCGCCGCCGACCCAATGGGCGCCGCCTTCCGGATTTCGATTGACCCGCCTTTCGCCCAGCGGGTATGATGCTGGTTCATTCCCCCCCGGCCGCGGGCCGGACCTCCGGGCGCGGCCCACTCTGCGCCCGGAAAGGTTTCGAGATCGGCGCTGCCGCGGGGCGCGGCATGGCAGGAGGAAGGTCATGGCCAATTCCGAGGTGCTGGAAGGCGATGAGGCCTACCACGATGTGGAACCGGTGCCCCGGCCGCTGGATTACCGGATGCTCCACGAACCCATCCGCACGCTGCACACGCGCCCGGCCCCCTCGCTGGCGCTGGGTTCGCGGCTGTCCGATGCCATCCGGGAGATGCAGAAGCAACGGGTGGGATGTGTGATGGTGGTGGAGGGCGGGCGCCTGGTGGGGATCCTCACCGAGCGCGACATCCTGTACAAGGTCCTCGGCAGCGGCAAAGACCTGGGCGCCGTGACCGTGGACGCCATCATGACCCGGGACCCGGAGGTCCTCACGCCGGAGGATGCCATCGCCCACGCCCTCCAGAAGATGAGCGTGGGCGGGTTCCGCCACGTGCCCCTGGTGGATGCGCAGCACCGGCCCGTGGGCATGCTTTCAGTGAAGGACGTGGTGGACTGGGTGACCGAATTCTTCCCCCAGCATGTCCTGAACGTGCCGCCCGAGCCGGGCCGCCACGCGCGGCAGCCGGAGGGTGGCTGATGGGAAAACGCGATCGCGCGCGGCAGGCTGCTGAAAAAGGCCCATCTGCGGCGTTGGCGCGCTCGCGCGCTCGCTGCGGCGTACCCGCAGTACGCCTCACTCGGCCCTTCGCGCGCCGCCTTGCATCTGGACCTTTTTGAGTAGCCTGCTAGAGGGTCGGGCCCGCAAGGGCGCGCGGCCGTCTTCGCGAATCCCCGAATGACGACCCCGCGCGACGACCGTCGCGCGGGCGCAATTGGAAGTAAGCACTTCATGACCGACCCCGCCTCCCTGTCCTGAGGCGAGCCTCCGGCACCTCCGGCCGCTCGGCGGCGCCCAACCACACCCCCGGCGCCGCACACCCCTGCGGGACCTCGCTCGTCCCCCCACAAGCTGCTGAGAAAGGCCCGGCATCTTCCCCGCCGCTTCGGCGGCAGCGGGTGCGGCGTTCGTGCGATCGCCCGGCGCCGCGGCGGACGGCCCCTCTCCATTTCCGTCCCATCTCCGGCGAGGATCCGGCGCATGGCCTGCCGCCCCGCCTCCGGACCGTTTTGGGCCGCTTGGGGAGAAGTGGGTTCCCCGGCAACCTGCAGAGTACCCCCGCAGAGCTTCGCGCCTCTCCGTTTTGCGGGGGGAGGGAGGGAACGATGGGAACGGACCCGGTGCGTCAGGAGCCCGCCAGCTGGTACATCAACGTGCTGGCGGACGCCGTGGCGGATGGAGACCTCCGAGGGGCGATGAACATGGCCGAGGCCGCCCTGGCCGCCGGCGTGCCGGCGCATACCATCGCCGAGCAAGGCATCCTTCAGGGGCTGGACAGCCTGGGCACCCGCTTCAGTTGCGGCGAGGCCTACCTGCCGGAACTCATGGTGGGGGCCAAGGCGGCCATGACCGCCCTGGAGCTCCTGCGCCCCCACCTGGAAGGCGTTCCCGCCGCGCGCCTGGGCACCGTGGTACTGGGCACCGTGCAGGGCGACCTGCACGACATCGGGAAGAACCTGGTGGCCATGCTCCTGCGCGGCGCGGGCTTCCAGGTGGTGGACCTGGGGGTGAACGTCTCCGGCGAGCGCTTCGTGGCGGCGATGGAGGAGCGCCGCGCGCACCTGGTGGGGCTCTCGGCCCTGCTCACCACCACCATGCAGACCATGCCGGCCATCATCCGCGCGATCCGGCAGTCGCCGGCCGGCCGCGCCGCCCGCATCGCCGTGGGCGGGGCGCCGCTGGACGCGGCCTTCGCCGCGCGCGTCGGCGCCGACGGCTTCGCCAAGGACGCCGCCGAGGCGGTGGCCCTCTTCCGCTCGCTGCACGACCAGGCGGAGAGCGCCGCGGACCTGCCGTGACCTCGCGCGAACGGGTGCGCCGGGCCCTGGAGCGCCGCGGGCCGGACCGCGTGCCCCTGGACCTGGGCGGCACGGCCAACTCCAGCATCTCCGCCCTGGCCTACGAAGCGCTCAAGGCCCACCTGGGCCTCGCGGCGCCCGCCCGCCTCCTCACCAAGCAGGGCCAGGTAGCGGACGTGGACGACGCGGTGCGGGACCGCTTCGGGATCGACACGCAGCCGCTCCGCATCCGCCCGCCCGAGCGCTGGCACGACGTGCCCCTGCCCGACGACGCCTACGAGGACGAATGGGGCGTGGTCTGGCAGCGCCCGCCCGGCATGAATTCCTACTTCCTGCTGCGCAGCCCCTTCGAGGCCGACGCCACGCCCGAGGCCGTGGGGCGCCACCGCTGGCCGGACCCGGCGGACCCGGGGCGCCTGCGGGGCCTGGCCGAGGAGGCGCGCCGGCTGGCCGCCGAAACGTCGCGCGCCATCGTCTTCGACTGCACCGCCTCCTTCTGGGGCGAGGCCGAGTGGCTGCGGGGCTTCGCCGGCTTCTACGTGGACCTGCTCACCAACAAGCCCTTCGTCCACGCCCTCGTGGATAAGATCCTGGAGATCAAGCTGGCCATGGCCGCGGCGGCCCTGGACGCCGTGCGCGGGTTCGTGGACGTGATCGTGGCCGGCGACGACCTGGGCACGCAGCAGGCGCCCATGATCTCGCCGGCGACGTACCGGGAGTTCGTGCGGCCGCGGCATCGGGTCCTCTTCGACCTGCTGCGCGCCCGGGGCGGCGGGGCCAAGCTCCTCTACCACTGCGACGGCGCCATCGACCCCTTCATCCCGGACCTCATCGCCTGCGGCATCGACGCGCTGAACCCGGTGCAGGTCTCGGCGGCGGGCATGGGGGACACGGCCCGGCTCAAGCGGGAATACGGGAAGGACCTCTGCTTCTGGGGCGGGGTGGACACGGCGCGGGTGCTCCCCTTCGGCACCCCGGCCGAGGTCCGGGACGAGGTGCGGCGGCGCATCGAGGACCTGGGGCCGGGCGGCGGTTACGTGCTGGGCGCCGTCCACAACATCCAGGCCGAGGTGCCGCCGGAGAACGTCTGCGCGCTGTTTGACTCCGCCCTGGCAGGCCGCTGAAAAGGGCCCACACCCACATTGCGGAATGCGGATTGCGGAATCCGCTTTGAGCAGCCTGCGGACCCCCCCCTTCCCGTTCCCGTGCCCGTTCCCGCCCCGTTCCCCGGCGCAAGCACCCCCGCGCAGGC
>DASPOZ010000468.1:0-5025 GCA_035625755.1 Candidatus Sulfotelmatobacter sp. | reverse complement strand
CGTTTCTTCAGACGCCGATTTGCTCTTCCTTCTTAGGAAAAACTCCGCCGGGGCGGGCCGCACAAAACCGTCCAGGTGCAAGGGGCGAGGGGGACACGGGCCCCCACCCAAAGTGGATCGGAGGCATCCGTGGTCGGTGCGCCGCACCCTCTCGCCGCCGGAACGTCGGCGGCGGGAAATTGTCCGAGCGCGCCAACGCCGCCCGCCGTGGAGGCGGGGGGAACCCTTGACACCGCCAATCTTCCGGGCATAGAATCCGCGCGTTCTCATGGCCCGACGATGATATCCGCGATCCGCGGCGGAGGGCCCAGGGCGCGGCCCCGCCGCCGAACCCCCCTATCCCCAGGCAGCCAACCGTCACGCTGCGGAGGTCGTCAGATGGATCGGTTCCGCCGGCCCACGAGCCCCACCGCGTTCGTCCTGGCGCTGATGCTCGCCTGGGCGCTGGGGGCGTCCCCGGGCGTGGGTGTCCGCCCCGCGGCGGCGGCCGGGCCGGGGCCGGCCGCCGGCAAGATCAAGCTCGGCGCCGTCCTGCCCCTGTCGGGCAAGTTCAGCGCCTCCGGGAAGTATTTCCAGCAGGGCTACGAGCTGGCCGCCGAGGAGGCCAACCAGGCCGGCGGGCTGGACGTGGGCGGCAAGAAGATGACCATCGAGCTGACCATCCTGGACGACGGGAGCGATCCCACCAAGTCCCGCAGCCTCGTGGAGCAACTGGTGACCAAGGACAAGGTCAACGCCCTGCTGGGCGGGTACGACACGGTGCTGGTGCAGGCGCAGCAGGCCGTGCCCGACCAGTACAAGATCCCCATGGTGGAGGGGGGCGGCGCGGCGTCCGCCATCTTCGAGCGCGGCAACAAATACCTCTTCGGTACGCTGGCCACCATCGACGACCTGGGAAACAACACCATGGAATTCCTGAAGTACTGGGTGGACCGGGGCAAGCTGCCCAAGCCGCTGAAGATCGCGCTGGCCTGGGAGAATACCGACCACGGCAAGGACTACCAGGCGGGCATCCAGACCGCCGCGAAGGCACACCGCGATCTCTTCACCGTCGTTTTGGACCAGTCCTTTGACCTGAACGCCAGCGATTTCACGGGCCTCCTCGTGCAGGTGAAGGCGGCCAGCGCCGACGCGTTCCTCTCCGACGCGCACCTGCCGGACTTCATCACCATGCACCGGCAATACACGCAGATGGGGCTGTACCACCCGTTCGTGTCCTACGGCGCCCGCGGGCCGGACCAGAAGGGGCGCGAGGCCCTGGGCCCTGCGGCGGATTACCTGGTGGCGGGCCAATGGTGGACGCCAGCGCTGACATCTTCACAGAGCCAGAAGTTCACGGAGAAGTGGAAGAGCCGCTACAAGGTCATCCCGGACTGGTATCAGGCCCTGGGCTACGAGACGGCCCGGGTCCTCTTCGCCGGCATCGCCAAGGCCGGCACGCTGGACGGGCCCAAGCTCCGGGATGCCCTGTCCGGGCTGGAGTTCGCCGACTCGATCTTCCCGGACGGAAAGATCAGCTTCGACGCGCACGGCAAGCCCAGGACCAGCTACGTCATGACGCAGAACCTGCCGGGGAACAAGGTGAGCATGGTGTGGCCGCGGACGATCAACGGGTACGCCGACGCGATCCTGCCCCTCCCCCGCCGATAGCCGGCGCCGGCCGCGCAACCCCTGACGGCCGGGCCGCCCGCGGGCACGGCGGCGGCCCCGCCCGGACACGCGCATATTCACCTGGCCCGACATCCTGACGCTGGCCGTCTCGGCGGTCCTCACGGCCGGCCTCTACGCCGTGATGTCCTACGGGTTGGCCCTGGTGTACGGCGTGATGCGGATCATCAACCTCGCCCACGCCGGCACCATGATGCTGGGCGCCTTCGTCGTCCTCAGCCTGCACCGGTCCCTCGGCTTGGACCCCATCCTCGGCTCCGTCATCGCGGCGCCGCCCTTCTTCGTCTTCGGCATGCTCCTGCACCGCCTCGCCGTGCAGCGCGCCCAGCAGGGCCCGCCCATCACGTCGCTCCTCCTCCTGTTCGGGGTCTGGCTCTGCCTGCAGAACGCGGCCTACCTGATCTGGGGCAGCGAGGACCAGTCCATCGTGACCGGCTACACCTACGCCGCCCTCGCCGTCGCCGGCGTGCGCATGGCGGTGGCCCGCCTGGTGCCCTTCGGCGTGTCCCTGGTGGCCCTCGTGGCCCTGATCTGGTTCCTCCGGACCACCCGGGCCGGGAAGGCCATCCGCGCCGTCAGCCAGAACGCCACGGCCGCACGGCTGGCCGGGATCCGCGCGGACCGGGTGAACCGCCTCACCTTCGGCCTGGGCACGGCCCTCTCGGCGTTCGCGGGGGGCCTGCTCACCCTGCTCTTCTCGTTCAACCCCGACTTCGGCGGCGTCTTCCAGCTCAAGAGCTTCGCCATCATCGTCCTGGGCGGTCTCGAGAGCCTGCCCGGCGTGGCCCTCGGCTCGCTGGTCCTGGCCACCATCGAGTCCTTCTCCATCCTCATCCCGGGCTGGCGGGCCAGCCTGATCAACCTCCTGGCGTTCGGCATCCTGGTGGTGGCCCTGGTGGTCCTCCCAGGCGGGCTCACCGGGCTGCTGGACCGCGGCGGGCGGAGCCGGTGATGGGCCGGGCCCGCCCCTTCCTGGTGCCCCTGGCGGTCCTGGGCGCGCTGGCGCTGTTCCCGCTGGCCTTCCCCGACGAAGTCAACTGGATCGGGCTGGGGTTCCTCACCTTCATCTTCATCACCCTGGCCATCGCCTGGAACCTCGTGGGGGGGTTCGCCGGTCAGGTCTCCTTCGGCTACGCCGCGTTCTTCGGGACCGGCGCGTACGTCACCGCCATCCTCTGGTCCCGGCACGGCTGGGACCCTGTGGCCACGTTGCCCGTGGCCGGGCTGGCGGCGCTGGCCGTGGCCCTGGTGGTGGGGCTCCCCTGCTTCCGCCTGGAGGGCCCGTACTTCTCCATCGCCACCATCGGCGTGGGCGAGGCGAGCCGCGTGCTGGCCCTGAACCTGGACCGGTTGACGGGCGGAGCCTCCGGGCTGAACCTGCCGCTGGCCGTGCCGGGGAAGACCTGGTTCTACTGGAGCGGCCTGCTGCTGGCCGCCCTCGCCTTCGCCGTATCGGCCTGGGTGCGCTCGAGCCGGCTGGGCCTGGCCCTGTTCGCGCTGCGCATGAACCAGTCGGCCGCCGAGAGCGTCGGCGTCCGCACCGCCCTCTACAAGAATGCGGCCCACTGCCTGAGCGCGTTCCTGGTGGGCATCGCGGCCGGCCTCTACGTCGTCTACCTCTCCTACGTGCACCCCGACCAGGTCTTCGGGTTCGATCTGAGCATCGGGATGGTGCTGATGGGCGTCATCGGGGGCATCGGCACGCTCTGGGGCCCGGTGCTGGGGGCGGTGATCTTCTATCCCACCCGCCAGCTGGTGCTGTCCCAGCCCACCCTGGTGGCGTTCAATCTGCTGGTGTACGGGGCGCTGCTCATCCTCATCGTCCTCTTCGAGCCCCGGGGGCTGATGGGGATGCTGGCCCGGCTGGTCGAGGCCGTCTCCGCGCGGGCGCGTCCCGCCCGCTCGGCGGGCGCCATGGGGTCCTCCCGTGACTGACCCGCCCCTCCTGCAGGTCGAATCCGTGAGCCGCCGCTTCGGCGGGCTGCTGGCGCTGGCCGAGGTGTCCTTGGAGGTGCGGCGGGGCGAGATCGTGGGCGTCATCGGCCCCAACGGCGCCGGCAAGACGACCCTGTTCCGCTGCGTGGTGGGGGTGCTGCGGCCGAGCGGGGGGCGGATCTCTTTCGACGGCCGGCGGATGGACGGCCTGCACCAGGCCGCCGTCGTGGCGCGGGGCGTCTGCCACACCCATCAGATCCCCGCGCCCTTCCCCGACCTGAGCGTGCGCGACAACATCCGGGTGGGGGCCGAGTTCGGCCGCCGGGCCCGGGCGGCCAGGCGCACCACCGAGGAGATCCTCCGGCGCACCGGGCTGGAGCCGTTGGCCGCCGTGCCCGCCGGCACGCTGGGCGTGGGAAACCTCAAGCTGCTGGAGGTGGCCCGCGCCCTGGCGACGGGGCCGGAGCTGCTCTGCCTGGACGAGGTGGGTGGAGGGCTCTCCCCGCTGGAGCTGGATCGCGTGCTGGCCCTGGTGCGCAGCGTGCGCGAGGCCGGGACCACGATCCTCTACATCGAGCACAACATGCGCGCCATCGGCGCCGTGTGCGACCGGGTCATCGTCCTGGACTTCGGCCACAAGATCGCCGAGGGCCGCCCCGCCGAAGTGAGCCGCAACCCGCGGGTAATCGAGGCCTACTTGGGCGAGGCCGAGGAGACGGAGGGCACCCCCCCATGACGGCCCGGGCGGCCCCTCTCCTCTCCGTCGCCGGGCTCTCCTCCGGCTACGGGCGCGTGCCGGTGCTCTGGGAGGTGTCCTTCGAGGTGGCGGAGGGCGGCATCGTGGCGCTGGTGGGATCCAACGGCGCGGGCAAGACGACGACCCTGCGGACGATCTCCGGCGTGCTGGCCGCCACGGGCGGCACCATCCGGTTCGACGGGCGGGACATCACCAGGCTGCGGAGCGACCAGATCGTGGAGCTCGGCATCATCCACGTGCCGGAGGGCAGCCAGCTCTGGCCGGGCTTGACCATCGAGGAGAACCTGGAGCTGGGCGCCTACACGCCACGGGCGGCCGCCCGCTTGCGCCAGAGCCTGGACCGGGTCTTCGGCGTGTTCCCGCTCCTGAAGGAACGCCGCCGCCAGCGGGCCGGGACGCTCTCGGGGGGCGAGCGCCAGATGTGCGCCATCGGCCGCGGCCTGATGGGCCTGCCGCGCCTGCTCATGCTCGACGAGCCCAGCCTCGGCCTCGCGCCGCGCCTGGTCGGCGAGGTGTTCCGGACGGTCCACCGGCTCGGGCAGGAAGGGACCACCGTGCTCCTGGTGGAGCAGGCGGTCAGCCGGGCGCTACGGGTGGCCCACTTCGGCTACGTCCTGGAGCTGGGGCGGGTGGCGCTCTCGGGTCCCGGGCGGGAGCTGCTGGAC
>DASPOZ010000467.1:0-4019 GCA_035625755.1 Candidatus Sulfotelmatobacter sp. | reverse complement strand
GGATTCGGGGGTCGTCCGGGCGCAGGCGGGCCGCCGTCTCCAGGGCGGCGACGGCGCGCGAAAGGTCTCCTTGCTTCCAGTCCCCGGGCGTGGCCGCGGCCCCCGGGGGGTGCGGGCCCGTCGCACAGGCCGCCACGGGCTTGCCGATCACTTGAAATCCCTGCGCTGGAAGATGAAGACCGCCGCCGAGAGGACGAAAGCGATGTAGAGCATGCCGTAGGCGGTGGCCCCTACCACCCAGCGCGGATCCGGGAAACGGCCGAGCGCGACGGTTCCCCGCCCGTTGAACAGGTGGAGGTTCGGCAGGACGTAATAGGTCCCGAGGGCGAAGGCGCGGACGGCCGCGCTGGACGCCTTGGCCAGGAAGGCCACCAGATCGCCGGAGAGCCGGCCGATGAGGAAGAGGGAGAGGGTGAAGGTGGCGCTGAGGGCGGGCGTCGTGAAGGATGAGAAGAGGGTGGCCAGGGCCGTGATCACCGCGAGCTCGACGTAGGTGAGCCAGACGGCCGGCAACAGGAGCCAGGTCCACTCGCTCACCAGGGCCCGGCTGAGCAGGAGGAGGCCCAGGGCCATGGCCGCGACGCTGACCAGCAGGGTGGTGAGCAGCCCCAGGTACTTGCCCAGGACGAACTGATACCGGTGGACCGGCTTCGAGATGATGGTGAAGATGGTGCGCCGATCCACCTCCTTGTAGACCAGGGTGATGCCCAGGAAGGTGGCCATCAGGACCCCGATGATCGAGATGGCCGTGAGGCCGAGGTCCTGGAGGATCCGGACCTCGGCGCGGACGGAGATGCGGATGAGGATCGCCGCGCTCCCGATCATCGCGAAGGCGAAGACCAGGAGGGTGTAGAGGATCTTGTCCCGAACGGTCTCACGGAAGGTGTTCAGGGAGATGGCCAACACCTTGCGCACGGCGCCGCTCCTCGATCTGCTGGACGAATTCTTCCTCCAGGGTCCGCCGCAGGGGGACGACGCTGTGGATGGTGGCCCCCCGTTCCACCAGCGTGCGGACCGTCGCGTTGCCCGTTGCCTGGTCCGCCACGGCCACGATAGTGCGGCCGGCGGTGCGGACGGGCGGCCGGGCCCAGGGTCCCCCGGGGACCCCCGGGTCTCCCGGGGGAAGGCCCGAGAACGTGATCTCGACGGATTCCAGGTGGGTCCCCAGCAGGGTCTCCAGCGGCCCCACAGTCACCAGCTCCCCGACGAAGATGATCCCCACCCGATCGCAGATCACCTCCACATCCGGAATGATATGGGTGCTGAAGAAGATGGTCTTTCCGGCCGCCTTGAGGCGCAGGATCAGGTCCCGGACCTCCTTACGGCCCAGGGGATCCAGGCCGGTCATCGGTTCATCCAGCACCACCACGTCCGGGTCGTTGATGAGGGCTTGGGCCAGCCCGATGCGTTGGAGCATTCCCTTGGAGTATTTCCGGAGCGACAGGTCGGCCGCGTGGGCCATCCCCACCTCGTGCAGCAACCGGTCCACCCGCTCGCGCCGGACCCGTGCCGGAAGGGCGAAAAGGCGGCCATAGTAGTCCAGGAACTCGCGACCGGTGAGGTAGTCGTAAAAATAGGGGTTCTCGGGGAGGAATCCCACCGCCGCCTTCATATCCACCTCACGGGTGTCTCGGCCGAGGATGGTGGCCCGGCCGGCGGTGGGGTAGATGAGGCCCATGAGGAGCTTGAGGGTGGTCGTCTTGCCGGCGCCGTTCGGCCCGAGGTAACCGAACACCTCGCCGGCCTGCACGTCGAGGCTGAGGGCCCGGAGGACGCGAACCCGCCGGCGCCAAAAGCCGCTGCGGTAGTCCTTGGTGAGGCCCTCGATTCGGATGATCGGATCCATGTGATCGCTCGGCGCGCCCCCCGGCCCGGAGCGGTATCTTACTTAACAGGTTTCTCGCCGTTGTCAATGTGCCGTAGGGCGCCCTCCTGTTCCCCGAGACGCGCCGCCGCGGTCGGTCTGCGGGGGTCTTCCGGTGGCGCCAGCTCGAGGAAACGCCTGAGGGCCGCCGCGGCCGCGGCATGGTCGCCCTGGCGCGCTCGCAGCGTTCCCAGCAGATAGTGGGCGTCCGGCAGCTTCGGGTCGCCCGCCAGGGCCCGCGCGAGGTGTTGGGAGGCCTCGGCATCTCGACCCTCACCGGCGAGCACGCCTGCATAGCTGAGATGGAGGGGCGCGTATCCCGGGAAGGCGGCGACGCCCGCGCGGAACGTACCCTCCGCCGCCCCCACCTGGCCGAGGGCCAGGTAGGCCCGCCCCAGCGCCAGCCGGAGGGGCGACGAATCGAAACCCCGCAACCCGGCGGCCAGGTGCGGCAGCGCCAGGTCCGGTCGGCCGGCCGCCAGGTAGGCGCGCCCGAGGGTGGCACGGACGTCGCTGTCCCGAGGACAGACTTCGCGCGCCCGCTCGAGGGCCTCTAGGGCCCCTGGGATGTCACGGCGCAGGAGGGCCTCCGTCCCGCGATGCAGATGCAGGCTGGCGGCGTAGACCCGGAGAAGGTGCGCGGTCTGCCAGACCCCGAGGGCCGCGGCGCCGGCGAGAAGGACCCACTGCCAGGGAAGGGCCGGGCGGGGACGCTCCTCCGCTGGGGGGGGAGCAACGGCGAGGGTGGAGAGGGCGGCCGCCATGAAGAGGCCCGAGGCCGTGTGCAGCGGGAAACCGAAGAGCCCTGCCACCAGCAGGGCCGCCAGACCCCCGAGGCCGCCGGCCCGCCAGGCCTGTTCGCATCCCTCGACGCGCCGGATCGACCTCGCCGCGTCCCGCGCGATCCAGCCGAGGGACCCCAGGAGGAGGGCCAACCCGGGGAGCCCGAGCTCCGCCGCCACCTGCAGATAATCGTTGTGGGGCGATTCCACCGAGGTGAACGGAACAACGAAGGTCGCGGGGTCCGGGAGCGCCGCGATCGCCCGTGCCTGGTAGGGAGGATACGCCTCGCGGAAGCGGCCCGTTCCCACGCCGGCCAGGGGATGGTCCCGCACCATCTCTACGGTTGCGTTCCACCAGAGCCTCCGCCCGAAGCCGGGCGCGGCGAGCTGGCCGGGAGTCGCCGCTACTTTCTCCCAGGGGGTCCCCCCAGCGGAAAGGCGCCCCATGGCGGCCGCCGCCACGAGAGCCGATCCCATGACCCCCAAAAGGACCAGGAGCAGACGCTTCCTGTTGAGGGCCTGGCCCGGCAGGAGGACCAGGGTGACGGCCAGCCCCCCGGCCGCCCCCAGCCACGCCGCCCGCGCCAGGGTGAGCGGCAGGGCGGCAGCCATGATCGCGCCCGCCCCCCCCAGGATCCACCTGCGGCGGCCCGTGGCCCCCAGCGCCGCCGCCACCGCCAGGGGGAGGAGCGCCGCGAGATACTCCCCGAGGAAGTTCGGGTTCCCGAGGGTGGCGAAGGGTGGCTGCCCTGCGCCCGGCGTGAAACTCGCCGAGAGGACGCTTCGGCCCGGATTGTAAAAGGGCAGGTCCACACCGACCGCCTGAAGCAGGGCATAGGCGCCGGTGAGGCCCCCGAGCACCACCAGCGGGCGGGCGATGCGGGAGGCCCCGGCCGAGTTGATCGCGCCCGCGATCGGCCAGGCGGCCAGCAGGAAGCCCCCCCAGAGGAACGGTGCGGCGATCTCCGGCCGGGTGTCGGCGAACCATGGCGCCCGGACGGCGGCGTAGGCTACGAAGAGGGCCGGAGCCACGAGGGCCCGCGGCAACCCGGCGCGCGCGGGGTCTCGCCGCCATGACAGCGCGAGGGAGAGGCAGGCGAAGGAGCCGACCAAATAAAGGAAGAGGGCCTTCGTGAGCAAAAACGGGCTGCGAGACCCCAGGTAGAAGACCTGCGGCGTCAGCCCGAGGAGGCAGACGAGCACCCACGTGGCCTTCATGAGCGATCGGTCCCCAAAGGAAAAACACCGGAAGGCCCGTTCGGCCTTCCGGTGTTTTTCCTCTCTGCGCTGTAGAGCGCTACGCGGGGGCCAGGCTTACAGGCCGCACTGGCCGGTGTAGTTGGAGTACCCGACCGCCCCGCCGGCGCAGCCGG
>DASPOZ010000466.1:0-2229 GCA_035625755.1 Candidatus Sulfotelmatobacter sp. | reverse complement strand
CGGCCTCCGCCACCACGCGGGCGAGAGACGCCTTCTCCGGCCCCTCCCCCACCACCACCAGATACGCCCCGCGGTGCCGGAGGGCGGCGAAGGCGCGCACCAGGAAGGGGAGGTTCTTCTGCCGCACGAGGCGGCAGACGCAGAGGACGATGGGTGCCTCGGGGGGGATCCCCAGCTCGTCGTACACCGTGTCGTCCCGGCGGACCTCCGGCGAATCCAGCGTCACCCCGGGGGGGAGCACCGAGATCTTGGTCGCATGCACCCCGTAGGAGTCCATCAACTCCCGGCGCCAGATCTGGGTGAAGACCACGATGTGGGGCGAGCGGCGGAGCGCGGTGGCCTCGATGTAGCGATACTGGGCCCGCTGCAGGAGGTGGAAGGCCCGGGTCTTCACCCCCGGCCCCAGCAGATAATTGATGGCGAATTCCCGGGCGGCGTTGCCCGGGGTGATGTAGATCATCGGCACGCCCGGCATGGCGGTGGCCATGGCGTAGGCGAAGAAGGGGTTGCGGACCAGCGCCAGCTCCACGCCGGCGGCGTGCTGCCGCACGACCCGCCGCAGGCGGCGGGCCAGGATCAAAGGCTCCAGCAGCCACTGGCGCCCGTGGATGCGGCCGTAGTCGTACTGGCGGACAGTGGCCCACGGGAGGCGATCCACGTCCGACCGGCGGCACAGGATGGAGACGGCGTGGCCCCGGCCGGCCAGGGCGCGGGAGCCGTGGGTGAGGTAGCTCACCGGGCCGCCGCCCACCCCCCGCTTCGGGATATACGCGTTGTTCTGAAGCTGGATGTTCATCGGCGGGACGCCCCCGCGGACCCCATGACGCCCGGCGGCCGCACGCCGGCGGGGCGAGCGATGCCCCTCCACGACGCTCCTGCGTCCATCGGCCACGGCCCGAAGCTGCCCCAAAGCCTTCGCATCCTCACGGCCTCCTCCGTTCCTGGGCCATGGCTTCTCCCAGCAAAACCCGCACGGTCCGCTCGGCGGCACGCCCGTCCCAGAACTCAGGGATCCGCCCCGCCCTGGGCGGCTCGTGGAGCACCTCCAACGCCTTGTCGATGATGGCATCCCGCGCCGGCTTCACCAGTTGGTTGGTGCCCTCGCTGATGGTCACCGGGCGTTCCGTGTTCTCCCGCAGGGTCAGGCACGGGATGCCCAGCACGGTGGTCTCTTCCTGGACCCCCCCCGAGTCGGTCATGACGAAGGCCGCGCCCTGCTGCAGGCTCAGGAACTCTAGGTAGCCCATCGGCTCCGTGACGATCAGGCCGGCCATGCCCCGGAGCCTGGCCTCCAGCCCCAGGCTCGCCAGGCTTTTGCGCGTCCGCGGGTGCAGGGGGAAAAGCACCGGCACCCGGCGCGCGATCACCTCCAGGGCCGCCAGGATCTGCTGGCATGCGTCCGGCCGGTCCACGTTGGTGGGGCGGTGAAGCGTGAGGAGGGCATAACCCCGAGGGGGCAGCCCGTAGGTGGCGTGGGCCCGTAGGGCCGAGATTCGCGGCAGGAAGCGGCGCAGGCTGTCGATCATCACGTTGCCCACGAAGTGGACCCGCCCCCCCGAGATCCCCTCGCGCCGCAGGTTCTCGTCGGCATCGCGGGAGGGGGTGAAGAGGTAGGTTGAGAGGGCATCCGTCACCACGCGGTTGATCTCCTCCGGCATCGAGCGATCGAAGCTCCGCAGGCCCGCCTCGACGTGGGCCACCGGGATCTCCAGCTTGGCCGCCACCAGCGTGCACGCCATGGTGGAGTTGACGTCGCCCACCACCAGCACCAGGTCCGGCCGCTCCTCCGCACAGACGCGCTCGAAGGCCACCATGATCCCCGCCGTCTGCTCCGCATGGGTCCCCGAGCCCACGCCCAAGGCGACGTGCGGCCGTGGAAGCTCCAGGTCCCGCAAGAACACATCGGAGAGGAGCGGATCGTAGTGCTGCCCCGTATGGACCAGCCGGGGAGCGAAATGGCGTGGGTCCGCCGCCAGGGCCACCCAGAGGGGGGCGACCTTCATGAAGTTCGGCCGCGCGCCGGCCACCACGAACGTTCGCAGCGCCATGATGTGTTTCGCCTCCGGTCCGCCTGAACGCATCACCCGCGTCCGGGGGCAAGCCCATCTTCATGGTTGTTGGAAGTCACCGTCGCCCTGCCATGACCAAGCTTGGCCAAGACCCTTTGCACGGCCCGAACGCCGCTGGTAGGCAGATAGGAGGCCGCCAGATATGCCACGGCCCGACCAA
>DASPOZ010000465.1:0-2785 GCA_035625755.1 Candidatus Sulfotelmatobacter sp. | reverse complement strand
TCGGCGCCACCGTCGCCTGGGCCACCCCGGTGGCGCTCCACGATCTGGCGGCGCGCCAGGACGTCGTACGGGAGTCGGGGCTGGGCGAGCCTTTCCTGGCGGAGCTCCGGTCCGGGCGGATGCTGGAGGCCCCGGAGGGGGTGGCGAACCTCCTGATCATCCACGGGGACGGGGACGACGTGGTCCCCGTGGAGCACGCCCACCTCCTCTGGAAGCGCGCCGCCGACCCCAAGCGCCTCGAGATCCTTACCGGGGCGGACCACCGGATCCTGGACCCGGGCCAGCGGGACCGGGCGGTGGCCCTCACCGTGGCCTGGTGCCGGGAACGCCTCGCGATGGTGGCGTGATGGCGGACGTCCGGCTCGAGAGCACGCTCGTGGCCGAGGTCCTGCGCGCCGCGGAGGGCGCGGGCGATCGCGTGGCCATGCAGATCCGCCGCGGCGGGGACTGGGAGCGGGTCACCTACGCCGCCCTGGCCGAACAGGTGCGGGCGCTGGGCCGCGCGCTGGCCGCCCGCGGCGTGGCCCCGGGCGATCGCGTGGCGATCCTCAGCGAGAACCGTCCGGAGTGGGGGATCGCCTACCTGGGTGCGCTGGCCGCGGGGGCCACGGCGGTGCCCATGGACGTGCAGTTCACGGACCGCGAGGTGGAGAACGTGTTGCGGCACGCCGGGGTTCGCTGGGCGCTCGCCTCGGGGGCGCAGGCCGCGCGCCTGCTGGCCGCGGGCGCGCCGCCCGTCCCCTTGAATATTCTTTCGTTGGACGCGGAGGCGCCATCCGCCACCCTGGCCCTGGGGGCCCTCCTGGCCGAGGGGGCGGCCCTCACGGCGCCCCTTCCCGCAAGGGCACCGGACGATCCGGCCTCCATCCTCTACACCTCGGGCACCACGGGCACGCCCAAGGGCGTGATGCTCAGCCACCGGAACTTCCTGGCCAACACCCGGAGCATCCTCGAGTTCGGCCTGGCCGGGCCCTCGGATATCCTCCTGGCCATCCTGCCGCTGCACCACAGCTACGCCTTCACCATCACGCTCCTCATGCCCCTGCTGCTGGGGGCCCGCATCGTGTACGTGCAGACCCTCAAGGGGCCGGAGCTGCTGCGGGCCATGCAGGAGGCGGAGGTGACCATCCTGGTGGGCGTGCCGCAGCTCTTCGCCATGCTCCACCGGGCCCTGTTCGAGGAGGTGGGCCGTAAGAGGCTGGCCGTGCGGATCCTGTTCCGCGGCATGGTGCGCCTCTCGGAGTCCGTGAAGGCCTCCGTGGGCTGGAATGCGGGGCGCCTGCTCTTCGGCCAGGTGCACCGGAAGTTCGGCGGCAAGCTCCGCATCATGGCCAGCGGCGGCGCCCGCCTCGATCCGGCCATCGCCAGGGACTTCAGCCGGCTCGGCTTCACCTTCCTCGAGGGGTACGGGCTCACCGAGACGGCCCCGGTCCTCACCTTCAGCCCGATCGCCCGCCCCAAGTATGGCTCCGTGGGCCTCCCCATCCCCGGGGTGGAGGCCCGCATCCTGAACCCGGATGCCGAGGGGGTGGGCGAGGTGGCCGTGCGCGGGTCGAACGTGATGTTGGGCTACTTCCGGAACCCGGAGGCCACGGCCGCCGTGATGGAGGAGGGCTGGTTCAAGACGGGGGACCTGGGCTATCGGGACGCGGATGGCTACCTGTTCCTCACCGGGCGGTCCAAGGAGGTGATCGTCCTCAGCTCGGGGAAGAACGTCTATCCCGAAGAGGTGGAGGAGCACTTCCTGCAGAGCCCCTTCATCAAGGAGGTCTGCCTGGTGCCGGCGGCGGGGCCGGGCGGATCCGTGGGGCTGCGGGCGCTCGTCCTCCCGGACTTCGACTACTTCAAGCGCCACCGCGCCACCGTGTCCGAGGCGTATATCGGGTGGGACATGGAAAACTACGCCCGCACCCTGCCGCCTCACAAGCGGCCCACGGCGCTGCAGATCGTGAAGGAGCCGTTCCCCCGCACGCGCCTGGGGAAGATCCAACGGCATCTGGTGCTGGCGCAGTACGGGGCGGCCCCCGGGGCCTCCGCCGTCCCTGCGGGCGCCGCCGAGACCGAGGGGCCCGCCGCCCCCGCGGACGGTGTGTTGCTGGAGCATCCTGTATCGCGCAAGGTCATGGAGGCGCTCGCCCACGCCTCGCAGAAGAAGGGTCCCATCGAGCTGGACGACGGCCTCGAGATCGATCTGGGGTTGGATTCCCTGGGGCGGCTGGAGCTGATGGTCTCCCTGGAACAGGCCCTGGGGGTGGACCTGCCGGACGAGTTGGGGGCCGAGGCCTTCACCGTGCGAGAGTTGCTGCTCAAGGTACAGGAGCACGCGGACGGGGCGGCCGTTCCGGGCGGGGCCGCCGCCGCGCCGCGCCGCGCCCCCTGGAGCCTGATCCTGGCCGTGCCCCCGCCGCCGGACATCCTGCAGGCCCTGGACCGCGGGGTGGGGCGGGAGGCGCGCTGGGCCTCCCGGGGGACCCGCCTGGTCACCATGGCCACCTTCAAGGGGATCTTCGGGCTGCGCGTGCGCGGCTTGGAAAACGTGCCGGCGGCCGGGCCGCTCATCATCACCCCCAACCACGACAGTTACCTGGACTCGTTCATCATCGGCGCGGCCATACCCTTCACCAGCCTGATGCGGCTCTACTACCTGGGGTTCGAAGAGTTCTTCCGGCACCCCGCCGTGGCGTGGTGGGGCCGCTGCCTGCGGGTCATCCCGGTGGACTTGGACGCTCACCTCTACCGGGCCTTGCAGGCCTCGGCCCACGTCTTGCGGCAGGGGAAGATCCTC
>DASPOZ010000464.1:0-2486 GCA_035625755.1 Candidatus Sulfotelmatobacter sp. | reverse complement strand
AGGGGGACCACCCGGTCCCACAGCCACGCGCCGCGGCTCGCCCCGTGCACCAGCACATACGGCCTGCTCATGGCGTTCCCTTCTTCTTCCCGGATTTCGCGCGGCGGCTCGCCCAGAGGCGTGCGGCCGCCCGCCGCTCGGCCTCCCGCCGCGCCGCCGGCTTCACGCGGGCCGTCCCCTCCCGCCTGCGCCCCATGGCCTTACCGGCTCAAGCCCATGGTCGGGGCCCGGCGCACCGGCCGGCGGTCATCCGTGGACCCGCGAGGCTGGAGAGATGCCCATCGTTCGGCACGCGCAACCCCTTCGGGATCGGTTCGGGCCGGGGGGGTTCTGGGGGCAGCGGGAATCTATCGCAGGCCCCGGGGCGTCGTCAAGGAACGGGGGCGGCGCGGCGATGCCCCAAGGGGGCGAGCGCCGCACGAAAACGTGCACGGGCGCGCGAGGCCGCCTGGGGCGGCCAAGACGTCGGCCCCGGAAGATCGTGGAGTTGCAAAGGGCCCCCGGCCTGTCTCGTATGGCATCGCCGCTGCACATCGCTCGGGGCAGCTCACCGGCAATGACGCCGGCGATGGCAGGACGGAAAGGAGGGAACGCACATGAGGACTCGATGGATGGCTCTCGTGATGGCCGCGGCGATGGGCCTCGGTACGGTTGGCGAAGCCCTGGCGCAGGCCCCCGGCGGTACGCCCCCCGCCCCGACGGGCTCGCCGGCCGTCCAGAAACAGGACGTGCAGAAGGGCAAGGGGACGGCGAAGGGCAAGAAGACGAGCCGGCGCCGCGGCAAGAAGGCGCGCTCGAAGCAGGCCGGGGCGACAGCGCCCAAGACGCAGGGCGCGCAGCCCGCGGCGACCCAGACCCGGTAACGCGGAGGATCGAACAGCAACAGCAAGCAGGGGCGCGGCACCCCCGAAATGCCTGATCGTGGGATGGGACGCGGGCGCCATCCGGTCCGGATGGCGCCCGTCTATTTGCGCGGGGCCCTCGCGGTGCGGCTATGGCTTCGGAATAGGCAACGTCAGGCAAGCGAGGGTGGTCCGACCGGCCCCCGCCAGCAGCCCCCCGAAGAACCCTTCGATCGCCCCCGCCGCCACCGCGGGGACCCGCATATGCGCCTCAGCGGGTCCGGCATCCGGCGGCCACGGGGCCCGCCCGGCCGATCAGCCGAGGAACCTAACAGGCTGTTGAAAAAGGCGCATCTGCGGCGTTGGCGCGCTCGCGCGGCACTGCGACGTACGGGCCAAGTACGCCTCGCGCCTCGCCTCGCGCGCCGCCTTGCATATGAACCTTTTTGAGCAGCCTGGGCAATAGAGAGTTCTTCAGCAAGGTCACGAGACCTCCTCTTCGCCCTCGGGCCAGGCGCCCTTGTTGGGCATCTCCCCCTTCACCCGCCGCTTCGCCAGGCGCTCCCCCACTAGGAAGGCGTCCCCCTGCGCGGCCAGCCGCGCCTCCTCCTCGAACTCGTTACACCACTCGCCCAGCGAGTAGCCGTGCCAGGGGCTCTCCGGCTTCAGCGGAGGAAGGCCCAGCTCCTCCCAGATGGCCTTGGCCCGCTCCATGTACTCCTGCTTGGGGAGCGAGATGGGCGGGAACGGCCGTTTGAGGGTGGCGTTGATGAGCATGGCGGAGTCGCCGGCCGCGCGTTCGCGCTCCGCGTCTGCCCCCCGCGTGGGGCGGGGCCCGTGCCCCGCGTCCTTCCCCTTCATGATCTGGACGTCGTGCTGGGGGTTCATGCGGTAGGCCATGGCCCAGAGCACGGCGTCGGGGTTTTCCGGGTCGATGTCCTCGTCCACGGCCACCACGATCTTGCCGATGGCCGGCTGGAAGGAGGCGGCCCCGTAGAGGGCCTGCCAGACCTCGCGCTCCGCGGGCCGGCGCATCTGCACCACGAGCACCTTGCGAAGGTTGGTGAGGGGCTCGTGCATCCCCACGCCCACCACGCTCCCGATGGCCAGGTTGGAGCGGAGATGGTTCAGCAGGAGGGGCTCGTAGGCCACCTTCTTGATCAGGCTCGATTCGCTGGGCGTGACCTGGCTGATGATGGAGGGGAAGACGGCGTCCCGCCGGTAGGTGATGGCCGTGACCTCCATGAAGGGGTTGTACTCCTGGAGGTTCACGTGGCCGTGGGACTCGCCGAAGGGCCCCTCCGGCTCCAGCCACTCGGTGTCGATGAGGCCCTCCACCACGATCTCGGCCTCGGCGGGCACCATGAGGTCCACCGTCACGCAGCGGACCACGCGGATGGGGGCCCCGGCCAGGGCGCCGGCCACGGTCAGCTCGTCCACGTCCGCGGGAAGCTTCTGCACGGACGTGTAGGACACCACCGGGGGCCCGCCGATCATGAGGGCCGCCGGCATGGGGCGGCCCATCTCCCGGTACTTCAGCCAGTGGAGGTAGATTCCCGGTCTCAAATCGACCGAGGGGTTCATCCCCATGCGGCGGCGGGCCTTGAGCTGCCCCCGGTAGCAGCCGACGTTCTGGATGCCGGT
>DASPOZ010000463.1:0-4184 GCA_035625755.1 Candidatus Sulfotelmatobacter sp. | reverse complement strand
CCCGGCTTCAAGAGCAGGGGCGGTTTGCGGTGGATGCCCACGCCGGGCGGCGTGCCCGTGGCGATCACGTCGCCGGGCGCAAGGGTGAAGAATTGGGAGAGGAACGAGACCAGGTACGGCACGTCGAAGATGAACTGGCTCGTGTTCGACGACTGGCGCACCTCTCCATTCACCCGGGTCTCCAGCGCCAGCGCGTGCGGATCCCCCACCTCGTCCGGCGTCACCAGGTAGGGCCCCATGGGGGCGAAGCCGTCCCCGGCCTTGCCCCGCATCACATTCGGGTCCGCGAACTGCAGGTCGCGGGCGCTCACGTCGTTGAGGATGGTGTACCCTCCCACGTACTCCAGCGCCCGGTCGCGCGGGATGTACTTGCCGCGCCGGCCGATCACCACGGCCAGTTCCACCTCGTAGTCCAGCTTCTGCGTGCTCCTCGGATAGACGATGGGCTCCCGGTGGCCCAGCACGGCGTTGGGGTACTTGGCGAAGGTCCGAGGGGTCTCCGGGATCGGGCTCCCTCCCTCCCTTGCGTGGTCCGCGTAGTTCAGGCCCACCCCGATGATCTTCGGCGGGTCCAGGACGGGCGCCTTGAAGTGGAGGCCGTTCAGCGAGTACCGCACCCGCTCGCCCCTGGGCCCCTGCGCCGCCCCGCCGCGGGGCAGCCCGGCGATGGCCTCCTCCAGGGCTCGGCGGGCCGGGGCGCCGCCCTCGAGGAACGCCCGGAGCGAGGGGGGCACCAGGGCCTCGGCGGCCGCGTACGGGCTCGGGTGCCCCCCGGCGCGCCGGTGGGCCACCACGGCCATGTTCGCGTCCCACGCCTCCTCCCCCACCACGACCCCGAGCCGCGGCCCCGGCCCGGCCATGAACGTGAGCACCCGCACCGTTCCCTCCCCTCTGCCCTTCGCCCGCGCCGCGTTGACAGCCGGCGCGACGGCGTGCTATCTGTGGCCCCGCCCGTGGTGTGGGGAGGGCCCATGCATCGTGTGACGGAGAACATCTACGCCGAGGATAACTACCTGGTGGCCACGGTGGGGTTTCTGGTCACCCGCGAGGGGGTCGTGCTGATGGACACCCCCATGCGTCCCACCGACGCGCGGGAATGGCGTTCCCGGGCCGAGGCCCACGGCCCGATCCGCTACGTCATCAACACCGAGCACCACCGGGACCACATCATCGGCAACGCCTTCTTCCCCGGCACCGTGATCGCCCAGGCGGGGACGGCGGAGCGGTTCATGCGCTCCATCGTCTCGCCCGCCAGCGTCAGGGGATTCCTGGAGAAGCTCGATCCCCAGGGGGCAGAGGCCCTGGCCAGCTACGCCCCCCGCCCGCCCGCCATCATGTTCGACAGCCGCCTGGTGCTCCACCTCGGCGACCACACCCTCGACGTGCGCCACGCCCCCGGCCACGTGCCCAACGGCACGTGGGTGTACGTTCCCCAGGAGCGGACCGTGTTCACCGGCGACAACATCATCAACGGGGCACCCCCGTTCTTCCACTCCGCCGTCCCCTCGGGCTGGCTGGAGACGCTGGAGGCCCTGGGCCGCCTGGACCTCCAGCACATCGTCCCCGGCCACGGCGCACCGTGCGGGCCGGAAGCCATCGGCCAGGTGAAGGCCGCGGTCGCCGGCGTCATCGACGAGGTGCGCCGCGGGTGGGAGGCCGGCTGGTCGCGCGAAGAGGCGCAGGAGCGCGTCCGCTACATCGACCGTTTCACCTACCCCGCCCCCATGCGCGAACGCTACCACCACCTGGAACGCCTCGGCGTGGGCCGCATCCACGACTGGCTCTCCGGCCACATCTAGCACCCGTCGGCCATCGGATGGCATGCTGACACCCCAAGGGCTGAGAGGTATCATCGAAGCGCGGCGTCCGTCAAGAGACGCTGCGCCCGCCGGGCCGCGGAGGGACATCCCATGACCCACATGGAGTGGCTGGCGAAGATCAAGGAGGAGACCTTCGCGCGGACCATGCGGGTGGCCCCCCTCTGCCCCCGCGACAGGCTGATGTGGGCCCCCCATCCCGGGGCCCTCACCCTGGGCCAGATCCTGCGGCACATGCACCGCGCCGAGCTGAACCGGATGAAGGTGCTGAACGGAGAGATCACGACCGCGGAGTATTACCGGCTCCGCCACGGGGACAGCACCCTGGAGGCCACCCTGGGCGAGGTGACGGACCTGGATGCCGAGCTGGCCGCCATGAAGGCGGCCCACGCCTACACCCTGGAGACCTTGCGGAAGATGACGGATGCGGACCTGGAGAGGCTGGTGCCCTGGGGCAAGGGCGAGGTCTCGCGGCTCGCGTTCCTTCTCCTGATGGTGGAACACGACGCCCATCACCGCGGTCAGATCGCCACCTACCTGCGGCTGCTGGGCGTTCCGAACCCCAAACCCTACGGCATTTAGCAGGCTGCTGAAAAAGGCCCAGCTCTCCATTGCGGAATGCGTGCTTCGGCAAGCTCAGCACGTCCTGAGCCCGTCGAAGGACGGATTGCGGAATGCGGAATCCGCGCGCCGCCTTGTATCTGGACCTTTTTGAGCAGCCTGGACAAGATACACTTCTTCAGCATCGTACGAATTAGCGGGCGAGTCCTGCGGAGGCAACGACCATGGGGCTGCTGGATAAGCTGGGCGGATTATTCGGCGGGGGCCGGCAGCCGGCCGAGGCGCCGGGGGATCCGGACGGCGTGCACGTGTACGTGCAGTGCGATCAGTGCGGCGCCAAGGTTCACCTGCGACTGAGCAAGCAGTACGAGATCGCCCCCGACTACCAGAAGGGTGGTTTCGTGGTCCACAAGACCGTGGTGGACACCAAGTGCTACAAACAGATCCCCGCCGTGTTCCGGTTCGACGACCGGTACAACCTGGCCTCCCACGAGATCCCCGGCGCCCACCTCATCACGCGAGCGGAGTACGAGGCGCCTGAGAACAAGTAAGAGCGTTCGACAGTTCGACCGTTCGACTGTTCACGACACGCTGGAACGGTCGAACGCCTTTCCCCCGGACGACCCACCGAACCCTGTCAGCAAGCGAACGGTCGGACGTTTGCTCTTTTATTTGAGGCTGAGGACGTACTCGGCGACGGCGCGCAGCTCGGCGTCGCTGGCGCCCTGCGCCGGCGGCATGATGGAGCCTGGCACCACCGACGCGGGATCCTTCAGGTGGCGGATGTGCCAGGCCAGGTCCCGCCCTGGCTTGGCCCCCGCCCGCGTGAGGTCCGGCCCGATGCCGCCGCCTCGGCCCGCGATGGCGTGGCAGCGGGGGCACCCCAGCCTCTCGTAGAGCGCCCGGCCCTGCGCGGCCGGGCCCTGGAGGCCAGCCGTCTGGACGGCGGGCTCCCGCGCCCCGGCCTCGGGCGCGGGCGGGGCGGCCCCGGTGGGCCGGCCCTGCCGCGCCTCCGCCAGCATCGCCTGCGCGTTCCGCGCATCCGCCGAGCCCGCCGGGATCACCTTCAGGAAGGCTTCCCACACCGGCACGGCCGCCCTGGGATTTCCCTTGCGGTCCTGGAGCGTGATGGCCTTGTCCCAGAGGGCGTGCAGGTACTTCGGGTCGATGGCCAGCGCTTCGTCGTATCTCCGCAGGGCCTCGTCCACTTGGCCCTCGGCGGCGGCCACGTTGCCCAGGTGGGTGATGGCCTCGACGTTCCGCGCCTCGATCTGGAGGACGTGTTGGTACATGCCCCGTGCCACGTCGTTCTGCCCCTGATCCAGGTGCAGGTGGGCCAGGCGCAGCAGGGCCTGTACGTCGTTGGGGTTCTGGCGCAGGCGCTCGCCCAGCACCACCAGCTCCGGGTTGACCTGCGCGGACGCCTCCGGGGCCGGGGCCTGCGCCCCCCGCTCCGGCCCCACGTTCACGGCCACCATGTAGCCGCCGGCAAAGCCGACCATCAGGAAGATCGCCGCGCCCAGCGCCAGCAGCAAGGGGGGCACGGTAACGCCCGGCCGGCGCGCCGCCGGCTCCGGCGCCGGCGGCGGCTTCTCCCCCCCTCGGGGTTTCCGCTTCATCGGGCCTCTCTCTCGCCGCCCGCCGGCCCCCGCCCGCAACGTCGGGGTGCGGCGGGCCGCCGCGTCGCCCTCAACCCATGGTGAAGGATCGCTCCGGCTTGATCTTGTAGATCACCCGCACCTCGCCCGGCCGGCGGTTGGGGTACTTGTCCTTGCCCAGGTACTTCTTGGCCAGGGAGTCGATGTG
>DASPOZ010000462.1:0-4269 GCA_035625755.1 Candidatus Sulfotelmatobacter sp. | reverse complement strand
CTCGCCATCCTCCAGCGCCTCCAGACGCTGGGCGTCCTGCGGGCCATCCACCCGGCCCTGGAGCCGGGGCGGGGGGCTGAGGCGGCCGCGCGGCGGCTGGCCGAGGTCCCGACCGCCGCGGGCGCCCCGGGCGCGGGAGCCCGGCCGCAGGGCTGGCAACTCTGGCTCCTGGCCCTCCTGGCGGACCGGCGCCCGCCCGAGGTGCGCGCGGCCCTGCGCCGCCTCCAGCCGCCGCCCCGCGCCGCCGCCAAGCTGCTGAAGGACGCGGCGGACTTCCGCCGCCTGCGGCGCGCGCTCGGGCGCCGCGGGACGTACCGGCCCAGCGCGGTGGCGCGCCTGCTGCGGGCCGTCTCGCCCGAGGTGGCCACGCTCCTGGCGGCCAGGGCGGACCGGGAGGAGCTGCGGGCCGCGCTGGCGGATCACCTGATGCGCGGGGCGCACCTCAGACCCGCCCTCGCCGGGCGCGATCTGCAGGCGCTGGGCATCCGCCCCGGCCCGGTGTACCGCGCCATCCTGGACACCCTGCGCGATGCCCGGCTGGACGCCCGCGTCCGAACCCGCGAAGACGAGCTAGCCCTGGTGCGCCGCCGTTTCCACAAAGCGATGAGCAACGAGCAATGAGCAATGAGTGAACCACGACGCGGCGAGGGGCGCCGCCCCGACTCATTGCTCATCCCTCATTGCTCATTGCTGGTGGCGACATTGACAAGGGGCGAGGGGGTCTGTTAGCGTCGGCCCGCGTCGGGGCGGCGACGCCATCGAGACCGAACACCTCATGTCGCGTGCAGGCGCAGGGGGAAGCGAGCGAACGGCATGGCGAAGCAGCGGGTGTTGAGCGGGATGCGGCCCACGGGCCGCCTGCACCTGGGGAATTACCTGGGGGCCCTGGACAACTGGGTGAGGTTCCAGGACGAATACGAATGCTACTTCTTCATTGCCGACTGGCACGCCCTCACCACGGACTACGCCGATACCCATGAGATCCGCGCCAACATCCGGGAACTGGCCGTGGATATGCTGGCCTCCGGCATCGACCCGGCGCGGAGCACCCTGTTCGTCCAGTCCGCGGTCCCGGAGCACGCGGAGCTGCACCTCCTCTTCTCCATGTTCACGCCGGTCCCCTGGCTGGAGCGGGTCCCCACCTACAAGGAGAAGCAGCAGGAGGACACCACCAAGGACCTGAGCACCTACGGGTTCCTCGGCTACCCGGTGCTCATGGCGGCCGACATCCTGATCTACAAGGCCCACGTGGTGCCCGTGGGGGTGGACCAGGTGCCGCACCTGGAGCTGACGCGGGAGATCGCCCGCCGCTTCAATACCCTCTACCGCCCGGTGTTCCCGGAGCCGCAGCCCAAGCACACCGAGGTGCCCAAGCTCCTGGGGACGGACGGCCACAAGATGAGCAAGTCCCGGGGCAACACCATCGAGCTGGGCGAGGCGCCGGAGGCGATCGCGGCCAAGATCAAGCCGATGGTGACGGACCCGGCCCGCAAGCGCCGCACCGACCCGGGCAACCCGGACGTTTGCCCCGTCTACGACTATCACCGCGTGTTCTCCCCGCCGGCCACGCAGGCCGAGGCGGCGCAGGGCTGCCGTACCGCCGGCATCGGCTGCCTGGACTGCAAGGGGATGCTCCTGCGGCACCTGCTGCCGGCCCTGGCCCCCATCCGGGAGCGCCGCCTGGAACTGGCCCGGGACCCGGGCCGCGTGGAGGAGGTTCTGCGCGAGGGATCGAAGCGGGCCCAGCAGGTGGCGGCGGCCACGATGGCCGAGGTCCGCGACGCCATGCGGATCTGAGCGGGCTGCTGAAAAAGGCCCATCTGCTGCGTTGGCGCGCTCGCGCACTCCCTGCGGCGTACCCGGCGTACGCCTCCGACCCACCTTCGGTGGGTACCCCGGCTTCGCACGCCGCCTTGCACCTGGGCCTTTTTGAGCAGCCTGCGGCCGGCCAGTTTCTCCGGCAACCCGGTAGAGTTCGCCGCGGGTCTGCCCCTCGATCTGCAACCTTCGATCGTCGATCGTCGATCCCAAGATATCGCGCCATTCTCCTTTGACCGGTCCCACCGCTTGTGGTAGAGTCCCCAAAAGCTTGTGCCCTCCGGGGCGGCGAGGTTCTTATGCTGAACGGCCCCATCCTGGATGCCCTGACCTTCGACGACGTCCTGCTGCTCCCCGCCCGATCCGATGTGCTCCCCCGCGATGCGGATGTCTCCACGCGCCTCACCCGCCGCATCCGCATCAATATCCCCATCGTGAGCGCGGCCATGGACACCGTGACGGAGTCCCGCATGGCCATCGCGCTGGCGCGGGAGGGCGGGATCGGCATCATGCACCGGGCCATGTCCCCCGAGGCGCAGGCGGCCGAGGTGGACAAGGTGAAGAAGTCCGAGTTCGGGATGATCGTGGACCCCATCACGGTCTCCCCCCGGCAGCGGATCTTCGAGGCCCTGGAGGTGATGCAGCGGTACCGCATCTCCGGGGTGCCGGTGACGGAGCAGGGGAAGCTGGTGGGGATCCTCACCAACCGGGACCTCCGGTTCGAGACGAAGCTGGACCTCACCATCGATCAGGTGATGACCCGGGAGCGGCTCATCACGGCCCCGGTGGGCACCACCCTGGAGGAGGCGCAGGAAATCCTCCACAAGCACCGCATCGAGAAGCTCCCGGTGGTGGACGAGCACTTTCACCTCCGCGGCCTCATCACCATCAAGGACATCGAGAAGCGTATCAAGTACCCCAACGCCTGCAAGGACGCCCTGGGGCGCCTGCGGGTGGCGGCGGCCGTGGGCATCGGCGACGAGGCCATGGAACGGGTGGCCCTGCTCCTCAAGGCCGGGGCGGACGCGGTGGTGGTGGACACGGCCCACGGCCACTCCGCGCTGGTCCTGGAGGCGGTGCGGGACATCAAGCGCCGCTACCCCGAGGCCGAGGTCGTGGCCGGCAACATCGCCACCGGCGAGGCGGCCGAGGCCCTCGTCGCCGCCGGGGTGGACGGGCTCAAGGTGGGGATCGGCCCCGGGTCCATCTGCACCACCCGGATGGTGGCCGGGGCCGGCGTGCCCCAGGTAACGGCCATCGCCGCCGTGGCCCCCGTGGCCGACAAGGCCGGCGTGCCCCTCATCGCCGACGGCGGCATCAAATTCTCGGGGGACCTTCCCAAGGCCATCGCCGCCGGCGCCCACTGCGTGATGCTGGGGAGCCTCCTGGCCGGCACCGAGGAGAGCCCCGGCGATCTGGTGCTCCTCCAGGGGCGGAGCTACAAGGTGTACCGGGGCATGGGGTCCCTGGGCGCCATGCAGCGCGGCGGGAAGGACCGCTACTTCCAGGACGGCGAGGTGGAGGAGAGCAAGCTGGTCCCCGAGGGGATCGAGGGGCGCGTGCCCTACCGGGGCACCCTGGCGGACAGCATCTACCAGCTCGTGGGGGGGCTGCGCTCGGGGATGGGGTACTGCGGGTGCCGCACCATCGAGGAACTGCGCCAGCGCGGGCGCTTCGTGCGGATCACCAACGCCGGGCTGCGGGAGAGCCACGTCCATGATGTCATCATCACCCGCGAAGCGCCCAACTACCGCCTGGAGAGCTGATCCGCGCCCCGGCCTCGGGCTGGCCGGGGCCGCGCTCCTGTCCCTGCTGTGGCTGCCGGGAGCGGCCTTTGCGGCGGAGGAGGCGGCGGACGCGTGCGTGCGCGTCGTCCGGCACGATGCCGCGCTGGAGGGCGGCGGGCTGCGGGTGCGCGGCGAAGTGACCAACGGCTGCCCCTACGTGGCGCGCTACGTCCGCGTGCAGGTGGAGGCGCGGGGCAAGGACGGGAAGGTCCTGGGCACCGGCGAGGTCTTCTCGGACCCCGCGGTGGTGGGCCCGGGGCAGGTGGCGCGGTTCGACGCGCCGCTGGCCGTCACCGTGGAGCCGGCCGAGGTGATCGCCACCCCCTCGTGGCATCGGTAGGGCAGGTTCCCGTGGGGCGCCGGTAGCCGATCCCCTCGCGCCGTTCCAGCGTTTCCTCCCGTGAATCCTCGCCCCTCGGCGACGGCCGCAGGGGGCCGCGGCAGGCATGGACCGGATCCTCATCCTCGACTTCGGGGGCCAGTACACCCAGCTCATCGCCCGCCGGGTGCGCGAGCTGCGGGTGTACTGCGAGATCCATCCCTACGGCCTCTCGGCGGAGGCCATCCGCGCCCTCGATCCCGCCGGCATCATCCTCTCCGGAAGCCCCGCCAGCGTGTACCAGGCGGACGCGCCCCTTTCCACCCCGGCCCTCTGGGACCTGGG
>DASPOZ010000461.1:0-7165 GCA_035625755.1 Candidatus Sulfotelmatobacter sp. | reverse complement strand
GGCCGGCGCGGCCGCGGCGCCGGCCCCCGAGTCCGTCCGGGTCGGCGCGGTGGACATGCAGGCGGTGATCCTCCAGTCGGCCAAGGGACAGCGGGCCCAGGCCACCCTCAAGGCCGAGTTCGAGTCCAAGCAGAAGGACCTGAACGCGCACGAGGAGGAGATCCGCAAGCTGCAGGCCGACCTGGAACGGCAGAAGGCGGTGCTCAGCCAGGCCGCCCTGCGGGAGAAAGAGGAAAGCATCCAGCGCAAGATCCGCGATATCCGTCGGACGGGCGAGGACATGCAGCGGGACATGCAGAAACGCGAGGCCGAGCTGGTGGGGGAGATCCAGCGGGACATCATGCAGGTGATCGCCGACTACGGCAAGGAGAAGGGGTACAACATCATCCTCGAGCGGGGCACGGGGGCGGTGTGGTTCGTGAGCGAGCGGGCCGACCTCACCAAGGACATCATCGAGCGCTACAACGCCAAGGCGAAGTGACGGCCCCATGCGTCTGAGCGAACTGGCCGCCGCCCTGGGCTGCAGCCTGGAAGGGGACGGGGCCGTCGAGATCCGGGGCCTGCGGGGGATCCGCGAGGCCGAGGCGGGGGATCTGACCTTCGTGGCCAACCCGCGCTACCTGGAGTCGCTGGCCACCTCGCGCGCGGCGGCCGTGATCCTGGGGGCGGAGGCGCCGCGCCCCCCCATGGCGGCGCTGCGGAGCCCGAACCCGTACCTGGCGTTCGCCCGCGCCCTGCGCCTGTTCCATCCCGCCCCCCCGGAGACGCCGGGTGTCCATCCCACCGCCGTCTTGGAGGAGGGGGTGCGCCTGGGGCCGGGGGTGCGCATCGGGGCCCTCTGCTTCGTGGGCGCCGGAAGCGAGATCGGGGCGGGCTGCTCCGTGGCGCCCCAGGCCCACATCGGGCGGGGCGTGCGCCTGGGACGGGAGTGCGTGATCCGCCCCCACGCGGTCCTGGCCGACGGGTGCTGGCTGGCGGATCGGGTGGTGGTCCAGAGCGGGGCCGTGATCGGTGGGGACGGGTTCGGCTACGCCCGGGACCGGGATGGGCGCTACCACAAGATCCCCCAGGTGGGACGGGTGGTGCTGGAGGACGACGTGGAGGTGGGTGCCAACGCCGCCATCGACCGGGCCACCATGGGCGAGACCCGTATCGGCCGCGGCACCAAGATCGACAATCTCGTGCAGATCGCCCACAACGTCGTGGTGGGGCAGGACACGGTGATCGTGGCCCAGGTGGGGATCTCGGGCAGCACCACCGTGGGCTCGCGCGCCACGCTGGCCGGGCAGGTGGGCCTCGTGGGGCACATCCGGGTGGGCGACGATGTGATCATCGGGGCGCAGGCGGGCGTGACCAAGGACGTGCCGGACCGGGGCGTCTACCTGGGATCCCCGGCCATCCCCCACGTGGAGTTCAAGCGTCAGGTGGCCGCGCTGGCCCGGCTGCCGGAACTGGCCCGCGCCGTGCGGGGACGGGGGCGGCGGCGCGGGGCGCCGGCCGCCGCGGCCGGAGCGGGCGCGGACGTCCCGGAGGGACCGGAACGATGATGGGCCTGGCGGAGATCCAGGAGGTCCTCCCGCACCGGTATCCGTTTCTCCTGGTGGATCGGGTCCTGGAGTTGGACCTGGGCAAGCGGGTGGTGGGGATCAAGAACGTCAGCGCCAACGAGGCCTTCTTCCAGGGGCATTTCCCCGGGCACCCCATCATGCCCGGCGTCCTGATCCTGGAGGCCCTGGCGCAGGTGGGCGGCGTCCTCCTCATGCGCACCCTGAACGCCAGCGCCGAGAAGAAGGTGATGTACTTCACCGGGATCGACCGGGCCAAGTTCCGACGCCCGGTGATCCCGGGGGACCAGCTGCGGATGACCTGCGAGATCCTCCAGCTCCGCAGCCGCACCTGCCGCATGCGGGGGGAGGCCCAGGTGGACGGCGTGCTGGCGGCGGAGGCGGAGCTCCTGTGCATGGTGATGGAGCGCACGCCGGACACCGAGACGGCGAGCCCCCTGGTGGTATGAACGGCCCGCTGGCGGCGCCGGTACAGGTGCACCCCACGGCCATCGTCTCCCCGGAGGTGGAGCTGGGGCCGGGGGTGACGGTGGGACCCTACGCGGTGCTCAGCGGGCGTATCCGCGTGGGCGCGGGGACCCGGATCGGGCCCCACGCCCTCATCGAGGGCGAGACCGAGATCGGCAGCCAGAGCCAGATCCACGGCAACGCCGTGGTGGGGACCGCCCCCCAGGACCTCAAGTACCGGGGGGAGCCGACCCGCCTGACCCTCGGCGACCGGTGCGTGATCCGCGAATTCGCCAGCGTGAACCGGGGCACCGTCGGGGGCGGCGGCCACACCCTCCTGGGCCACGGGGTGGTGATCATGGCCTACGCGCACGTGGCCCACGACTGCGTGCTGCAGGACGGGGTGATCCTGGCCAACCAGGCCACCCTGGCCGGGCACGTGGTGCTGGAATCCCATGTCATCGTCGGCGGCCTCACCGGCATCCACCAGTTCTGCCGCGTCGGCCGGCACGCCTTCGTGGGGGCCTGCTCCGCCGTGCTCCAGGACGTGGCGCCCTTCATCAAGGTACAGGGGAACCGGGTGAAACCCTTCGGGCTCAACACCGTGGGACTGCGCCGCCACCGCGTCCCGCCGGAGGCCATCGCGGCGCTGCAGCGCGCCTACCGCCTGTTGTTCCAGGGCGGCCTCAACACCTCCCAGGCTATGGCACGTGTGGCCGCCGAGGTGCCCGCCTGCCCCGAGGTGGATTACCTGATCGACTTCATCAAGCGGTCCCAACGCGGCATCAGCAAATAATGGGGCGTGGGGCGTCATGGGACGTGAGGCGTCAGGCGTGAAACGTCAGGGGACATCGGCCCCCTTCACGCCTGACGCTTCACGCCTCACGGCGTGTCGTCGCCTCACGCCTGACGGCGCGTGATATGGAACGGGTGGGGATCATCGCCGGGTCCGGGCAGCTTCCCTTCGTGGCGGCCCAACAGGCGCGCGCCCAGGGGCTGCGCGTGGTGGCGGCCGCCATCCGCCAGGAGGCGGCCCCGGAGCTGGCCGAGGCGGTGGATGCCCTCCACTGGGTGGGAGTGGGCCAGTTGGGCCACCTCATCCGCGTCCTGCGCGCCGAGGGGGTGGCCGACGCCATCATGGTGGGGAAGATCCGCCTCACGTGGCTGTTCCAGCGGGTCCGGCCGGACCTGCGCGCGCTCTGGCTCCTGTGGCATCTGCGCGACCGGCGCGGGGACAGCATCCTGGAGGCCGTGGCCGCCGAGCTGGAGGGGGCGGGGATCACGCTCCTGGACTGCCGGCGGTTCCTGGGCCCCATCCTGGCCCCGCGGGGCGTGCTCACGCGACGCGCGCCCACGCGGCGCGAGCGGGAGGACATCGCTTTCGGCCGCGAGGTGGCGTGCGGGGTGGCGGCGCTGCGCGTGGGGCAGACCGTGGTCGTACGGCGGGGGACGGTGGTGGCCGTGGAATCCGTGGAGGGGACCGATGCCTGCATCCGCCGGGGCGGCAGCCTGGCCCGCGGTGGCGTGGTGGTGGTGAAGGCCACCCGGCCGGACCACGACATGCGCTTCGATCTCCCCGTGGTGGGTCCGGAGACGGTGGTGGCCCTGCGGGACGCCGGGGCCACGGCCATGGCCGTGGAGGCCGAGCGGACGCTGCTCCTGGAACGCGAGGCCACCGTGGCCGCCGCGGACGCCGGCGGGATCGCCCTGGTGGCCGAATGAGCCCCATGCGGAATGCGGATTGCGGAATGCGGAATGAATCCCCCGTTACCGGTCCGCGATCCGCAATGGGAACCCCCGTCCGCGTGGGCGTCGTGGGGGTGGGCCACCTGGGCCAGCACCACGCCCGCGTGTACGCGGGGCTGCCGGCGGTCCGGCTGGTGGGGGTGGCGGACGTGGATGCGTCGCGCCGGGCGGAGGTGGGCGCCCGCTTCGGGGTGCCCGCCCACGCGGACCACCGGGAGCTCCTGGGACGGGTGGACGCGGTGAGCGTGGCCGTGCCGGCCCGCCACCACGCCGCCGTGGCCGCCGACCTGCTGGCGGGGGGTGTGGACGTGCTCCTGGAGAAACCCATCGCCGAGGCGGTGGAGGAGGCCGAGGGGCTGGTGCGCCTGGCGGCGGCCCACCACCGGATCCTGCAGGTGGGGCACATCGAGCGGTTCAACGGGGCCGTCCGGGCCTTGCGGAAGCTGGTGACCGCCCCCGCGTTCGTGGAGGCCCACCGGCTCGGACCCTACGCGGGTCGCGGGAGCGATGTGGACGTGATCCTGGACCTCATGATCCACGACATCGACATCATCCTGAGTCTCGTCCGCTCGCCCCTGCAGGACGTGCATGCGGTCGGGGTTCCGGTCCTCACCGACCAGGTGGACATCGCCAACGCCCGCCTCCAGTTCGCCTCCGGCTGCGTGGCGAATCTCACCGCCAGTCGGGTCAGCGCGGCGCGGATGCGGAAGATCCGCTTCTTCCAGCGGGATGCCTACCTCTCGGTGGATTATGCGGCCCAGGAGATCGCCCTGTACCGTCGTCTCCCGCCGGACCCCGCCCCCGGGGATGGGACGGGGCTGCCGCGCATCGTGCGGGAGGAGGTGCTCGTCGAACGGGCCGAGCCCCTGCGCCTCGAGCTGGAGAGTTTCCTGGCGTGCGTGCGGGAGCGGCGCCGTCCCATCGTGTCCGGCGAGGACGGGCGGGACGCCCTGCGGGTCGCCGCGGAGATCCGCCGCCGGCTGGAGGAGCACCTGGCGGCCGCCGCGCGGCCCCCGGGCCCCGCGATCCCGGAGGGGCCGGCCGGGTGATGGGGGGCTTTTCCCGGCGCCCGGAAGGGAGCGCCATGACGGATCGCGCAGGCTGCGCTGCGCCGACGCCCACCATCCTCCTGGTGGCCGGGGAGGCCTCCGGGGACCTGCACGGCGCCGCCCTGGCCCACGCCCTGCGCACGGTGCGCCCTGAGGTGCGCCTCCTCGGGATGGGCGGGCCCCGCATGGCCGCCGCGGGGGTGGAACTCCTGGTCCCCTGCGAGGATGTGGCCGTGGTGGGCCTCACCGAGGTGGTCGCCCACGGGGGCCAAATTCTGCGGGCCTTCCGCCGCCTCTCCGCGGCCCTGCACCGGGACCGCCCCGCCCTCGTCGTCCTCATCGACTTCCCGGACTTCAACATCCGCTTGGGCCGCCGGGCCCGCCGCCGCGGGATCCCCGTGATCTATTTCGTCAGCCCGCAGGTCTGGGCGTGGCGGCGGGGGCGGCTGCGCATCCTGCGCCGCATCGTTCGCAAGATGCTGGTCATCTTCCCCTTCGAGGAGCCGCTCTACCGCGCCGCGGGGATCGACGTGACGTTCGTGGGCCACCCGCTGCTGGACCGCCTGGAGGGCGTGCCGGGCCGCGAGGAAGCCCGCCGACGCCTCGGGATCGGGCCCGCCGAGCGCGTGGTGGCCCTCCTGCCCGGGAGCCGGCGGCGCGAGGTGGCCCGGCACCTGCCCGTGATGCTGGCGGCGGCGGCGCGCCTGGCGGCCGGGGCCGGCCCACTCACGGTGGCGGTCGCCGCGGCCGACGGCGTGCCCCAAGGGCTGATCGAAGCCTTGGCGGCCGCGGCCCCGTTGCCCGTCCGCCTGCTCGAGGGGCGCACCTACGAGGCGCTGCGGGCGGCGGATGTTTCGCTGGTGGTCTCGGGGACCGCCACCCTGGAGGCCGCCCTCCTGGGGGCGCCCATGGTGATCACCTACCGGATGTCGTTTCTCTCCTACGCCCTGGCGCGCCTCCTGGTGCGGGTGCCCTTCATCGGGATGGCGAACCTGGTGGCGGGCCGAGAGATCGTGCCGGAACTGATCCAGTACCGGGCCACGCCGGACCGCCTGGCTGCGGCCGCCCGGGCCCTGCTGGAGGATCCCGGGGCCCGGGACGCCATGCGGGCCGGATTCTCCGAGGTGCGTGCGCGCCTGGGGGAGCCGGGGGCTCCGGAGCGGGCCGCCCACGAGATCCTGGGCGTCCTCCGCCACGGGCTCCCGGCGGGCGGATGCTGAAGGCTCTCGTTCGCGCCGTCCGCGATAGCCGGGCGGCCTATGGCCTGTTCCCCCGGGTCGTGGTGGTGGGCCTGCGCTGCCTTCACCGGAGTCTGCGCGTCCAGCACCTTGGGCGGGAGCACATAGACGCATGCCTGGCGCGCGGGGAGCGGGTCATCGTGGCCTTCTGGCACGGCCAGCTCCTCCTGATGCCGTTCATGTACCCGGGGCGACCCGCGTCGATCCTCATCAGCCAGCACCGCGACGGGGAATACATCGCCCGCATGGCGATGCTGTTGGGCTTCCAGGTGATCCGGGGGTCCGCCACGCGGCGCGGGACGGAGGCCCTGCGGGAGATGATGGAAGCCCTGCGGGCCGGGCGCCATGCGGTGATCACGCCCGATGGGCCCAAGGGCCCGCGCCGGGAGGCCAAGCCCGGTGTGGTGGAACTGGCACGGCTCAGCGGCATGCCCATCGTTCCCGTGGCCTTCGCGGCCGCGCGGGCGTGGGTCTTCCATCGCAGCTGGGACCGGTTCCTCGTGCCCCGGCCGGGCAGCCCGGCGGCCTACGCCTGGGGCGCACCCATCCGCGTGCCGGCGGAGACGCCCCGGGAGGAGCTGTCCAAGTACCAGCGGCGCCTGGGCGAGGCGCTGGATGCCCTCACGGCCGAGGCCGAGGCCTGCTGCGCCGCCGCGCCCGGGTCCGGCAGGCAGTGAGCGGAGCCCGAGGTGTTCGGTGGTTCCATGGCCCCCGGGTTCGGTCATTCTCGCTGAAGGGAGCCCCGGCCACCCGCCGACGTGCCGCAGACGGCGAACGATCTCCAAGCGGTTTCGTCCTTGACCGCCCGACCGCCCGACCGCCCGACCGCCCGAGGCTCTTGTCGTATCGAAGCGCGCCTCATGTATAGCGTATATAGCGCGGCCCTCTCCGTCGTGTTCGGCCTCCAGCTTCCCCGGGTCCTCCTCCAGGCTTCTGCCCACGGCAAGTACCGCGCCGGGATCGGCGAGCGGCTCGGACGTTACCGCCTGGGAGGGCTCGGCGCCCCCCCCCTGTGGCTCCACGCGGTGTCGGTGGGGGAGGTGGTGGCGGCGGCCCCGCTGGCGCGGGCCCTGCGGGCGGAACGGCCGGGGTGTCCCCTGCTGGTGTCCACGGTGACGGA
>DASPOZ010000460.1:0-8709 GCA_035625755.1 Candidatus Sulfotelmatobacter sp. | reverse complement strand
CGGTATCGCCGGACTGGAAGGACACGCTGTCCAGCGGCACGCCCAGCGCGTCCGCGCACACCTGGGCCAGGCTGGTCTCGTGCCCCTGCCCCTGCGGGCCGGACCCGGTGATGAGAAGCACCCGGCCCCTCCCGTCCACCTTCACCGTGGCCCCCTCATAGGGGCCGAGCCCGGTGGATTCCACGCACGTCCCGATGCCGATGCCGATGAAGCGACCCCGCGCCCGCTCCTCGGTTTGCTGCCTGCGGAGCCCCGGGTACTTCACCATGTCCAGCACCTTGCGCAGGCAGGTGGGGTAATCGCCGCTGTCGAAGGTCTGGATGCTCCCGTCGCGGAACGGCAGGCCCGTCTTGTAGGGGAACTCGTGCGGCTGCACGAAGTTCTTGAAGCGGATCTCCGCCGCATCCATCCCCAGGGCGCGGGCCACCAGGTCCACCGTGCGGTCCATCACGTAGCACGCCTGGGGCCGCCCGGCGCCCCGCAGCGGGGCCACGGGGACCTTGTTGGTGTAGGCCACGGTGATGTCCGCCTCGAAGGCGGGCACCCGGTACTGGCCCAGGATGCTGGTGACGGTGAGGAACGGGACCACCAGGCCGTAGATGGAGTAGGCGCCGTGGTCCATCAGGATGCGGTCGCGCATGGCCACCAGCGTCCCGTCGCTCGTGAACCCCACCTCCACCTCGTGGATCTGGTCCCGCTCCTGCACCGTGGTGAGCAGGTCCTCGCGCCGGTCCTCGATCCATTTCACCGGCCGCCCGAGCCAGAGGGCCAGCCACGGCAGCAGGTAGTCCTCGGGGTAGATGGTGGCCTTGGGGCCGAAGCCCCCGCCCACGTCCGGCGCCACGACGCGGAGCTGGTGGGTTTGGAGGCCCAGCACCTCGGTCACGGCCCGGTGCACCATGTGCGGGGCCTGGTGGGAGGCCCACACGGTGAGTTTGCCGCCGGGCTCCGGCACGGCCAGGATGCCCCGGTTCTCCATGAAGCCGGCCGTACCGCGCACGATGACGATGCGGTCCTTGAGCACGCGCCCGGCCGAGGCCAGGGCCGCATCCACGTCGCCCGTCTTCAAAACCATCTTGGCCCCCAGGTTGCCGCCGAGCTCCGGGTGGATCACGGGGGCCCCGGAACCCAGGGCCGCGGTCACGTCCACCACGGCCGGGAGCCCCTCGTACTCCACGCGGATCCGGTCCAGGGCGTCCTCGGCCTGGTACCGGTCCTGCGCCACCACGGCGGCCACGCCCTCGCCCACGAAGCGCGCCCGGTCCACGGCCAGCGGGCACGGCATGGCCTGCTTCAGCGCGGGGTTCCCCATCAACAGGGGCACGGGGCGGGCGGCCTCCCCCAGGTCCCGGCCGCAGACCGCCAACATCACGCCGGGGGCCTTGCGGGCCTCGCTCAGGTCCACGCCCACGATGCGCGCGTGGGGATGGGGGCTCCGCAGGATCGCCACGTGCAGGGCGCCGGGAACCGAGAGGTCCCCCACGTAGCGCCCCTTCCCCGTGATCAGGCGCGGGTCCTCCCGCCGCTTGATGCGCTGCCCGAACAACATCGTCGCCATGCTCGCCCCGCTCCGCTTGCTAGGACTGAGGTGAAAGGACTGAGGACTGAGCCAGTAGAAGGAAAAGGGGGCTCACCGTTTCATCCGCCCCATGTCCCTTTGTCGCTGAACGGCACTTCGGAGTCCGCCGACGATCCTGGCAACCTCCTCCGCCTGCCCGAGAAGTTGCCCGAAATCTATTGGCTCGAGGTAGCCGATCCGGGACGACACGTGAAGATGCGACCGGAGCTCGCCGCATGACCCCTTGGCCGTGGAAAGGAACTGATGAAACTCCCCACGCCCGCCCCGCTCGAAGCCTTCGGCGATATTCGAGGGGATCGAGACGGCTGCTCTCTGGACTTGCCCTGCGAGGCCGAAATCGCCGCGGAACGGGCCACGGCGGGTGACCTCGTACACGGCGACGGTGAGATCCAGGGCCTTCTGCCAGGCTATCAGATCCTCGAAGCGCGTCACCTTCTCCATCCCCGCTCCTCCTTCCCCCCGTCGTACTCAGTCCTCAGTCCTCGTGCCTCAGTCCTGGATTTAGCAGGGCGGGCCGACGGGCCACTCCAGGATGGTGACCCCGATGTACCAGAGCGGCTCCACGTGGTAGACCCAGCAGTCGGCCCGGGTATCGCCGGCGACGGCGGCGGCGGCCAGCCAGTTGCGGATCTCGTTGCCCCCGTTGCCACCGGCGTCGATCTCCGGCTGGCTCCACTTCGCCATGGCGTCCGCCCGCCCCTGGGCGAGGAGATCGATCACCTGGCGGTCCCAGGCCGCGTCCACCCGGCCCATCTCCGGCGTGCCGATCCAGTGGGAGGCGCCTCCGGTGCCCAGCACGGCTACCCGCTGGACGCCCGCATAGGCGTCCAGGGCGCGGCGCACGGCGCGGCCCAAGTCGAAGGCCCGCCGGGCTGGGGCCAGCGGCGGGGCCACGGTGTTCTGCAGGACCGGGACGATGGGGATGGGCGGATCCCCCATGCAGTGGAGGGGGACGACCACGGAGTGATCGATGGGCAGCTCGTGGCAGGCCGCCGGATCGAACCCATCCGCCAGGAGCGCCTTGAGCAGGTACTCCGCCAGGGCCGGATCGCCCGGGCGGCCGCCCTCCTTCTCCGGCAGCCACGGCTCGCTGCGCCCCGCCCGGAAGCGGGACGCCACGCCCACGGCCAGGGCGGGGTTCCGGTCCAGGAAGAAGGCCTGCAGGTGGTCGTTCCCGAACACCACCAGCGCCTCGGCCCCGCGCTCCACCAGGGTCCGGCCCAACCGCTGGAAATGCCCGAAGACCAGCCGGCGCACCTCGGGTGCCGGCCGGTCCGCCCGCAGGACGAACAGGGGGGTATGACTCGCCGCGAAGCAGCCCACGACTTCAGCCACGGAACCCGCCCTCCTTCACCGAGTCCAGGTAGGTCAGCCCCCTCAGGGCCGCGTGAAATGCCGTCTCCTCCACCCCGTGGCGGAGCTGGAAGAAGCGAAGCAGGTACGGGTTCACGCCCAGCAGCCACATGGCCCGGATGTCCCGCGTACGGACCGCCGCCTCCTCCTCGGGGGTCAGGTCATAGCGAGCCAGGAAAGCGGCCGGGTCCGCCTCGTATTGGGCGCGCGGCTCGGGATACTGCACGTCCCAGACGAACTTGTTCAGCGCGTACCATGACATGGTGCCCCCCAGGCCTTTTTTCCGCATCCTGCTAGACGGGCTTGCGGTCCTTCGCCAGCTTATCCCCGGTGTCGTAGTAGCGTCCCTTGATGGCCAGATCGGCCTCCTCCTCCCATTCCGTCGGCCAGGGGCCCAGGGGATAGCCGAACCAGGGCTTCTTCGGCGCCAGCGGCGGCAGCTTTAATTCCTCCCAGATCCGCCGCGCCCGCGCCATGAACTCTTCCTTGGGAAGGGAGGTGGGCGGGTAGTCCCACTTCCGCGTGGCGTCGATCAGCACCGCCGAGCCGCCCCGCGGCGCCGGGTAGAACTGCTCCTCGGCCGAAGCCTCCGGCGGGGCCATGGACGGGTCCAGGATGGCGGCGCGGTTCATCTGGATCTGCATGTCCAAGTGGGGCTGCATGCGGGTGCAGCAGGCCCACATCACCGAATCCAGGTCGTAGGGATCGATGTCCTCGTCCACGGCGATGAGGATCTTGCCGTAGGTCGGGTCCAGGGCGGCGGCGGCCAGCAATGCCTGGGACGGCTGCGCCTTCATCTGCTTCTTCATGCGGATGACGATCAGATTCTGGGCGGAGGTGGGCTCGTGGAACGCCACGTCCAGCACCGAGGGGATGTTGCAGTGGTTCCGCAGCAGGTCATAGTAGTTGGCCTCGTTGCACATGCTGCGGACCTTGGTGGATTCGCTGGGCGGGAACTGGCTGATGAAGGCGTGCCAGATGGGGCGCCGGCGGTGCGTGATGCAGGTGATCTCCATGACGGGGTGGTCCGCCCGCTCGCCCATGTAGCCCGAGAACTCGCCGAAGGGCGCCTCCGGCTCCAGGAACTCGGTGGAGACGCGGCCCTCCAGCACGATCTCGGCCTGGGCCGGCACCTCCAGGTCCACCGTCTCGCATTTCACCAGCTCCAGGGGCGCGCCCAGCAGCGCGCCGGCCACGGTGTATTCGTCCACGCCGTAGGGGAGCTTGGCCACGGCCGTCATGTTCACCACGGGGGGCGGCCCGATCACCACGGCGGCCTCCAGCCATGTGAGCCCGCGCTGCTTGCACTTGGCCCAGTGGATGCCGTCGTGCTGGCTGGGGAACATCTGGAGGCCGATGCGGTTGCGCGCCTTCACCATGCCCCGGTAGTTTCCCACGTTCCGGATCCCCGTCTCCGGGTCCTTCGTCACCCAGCACCCGGAGGTGATGAACGGCGCCGGATCGTACCCCGGCGTGGAGACGGGGATGGGAAACTCGTCCAGCCCCAACCGGGCCAGGTCCTCGCCCGTGTGGATCTCCTCCTTCACCGGGGCGCCTTGGGCCGCCCTCAGCACCGGCGCGACGGGGTTGGCCTGGGCGTGGATCCATCGATCGCGCACCTCGTCCACCGGGCAGTCCAGGGCACAAGCGTACACCGGGCGCGACGCCCCCAGGGAGGCCACCGTGAGGCCCGCCTCGTAGGAGCGGTTGCGCCCGTCCGTCACGTTGGTGAAGAGGAAGGCGCGACGCTGCTCCTCCGGCAGCCCCCGGTACTGCCAGCGCACCAGGGGCATCACCTCGGAGTCTTTGCTCAGGCGGCGATCCACGCGGTGCAGGAGCCCCTTCGCTTCCAGCGCCGCCAGCGCATCGCGCAAACTCTTGTGGCCCATCGCTCCCCCCACAGGACTGCGGACTGAGGTCGCCGGCCCGCACTCAGTCCTCAGTCCTCGTCCCTCAGTCCTTACCGGCTGGCGAGGACGTTGGCCAGTACGGCGGTGGCGTGCCGGGCGGCCTCGTCCACGCTCATGTCCTGGATGTCGCGGAAGAACTCCTTGCACGTCTGGACGACGGCGCGCGGCTTGCCCGCCAGCGCCGCAGCCAGGGCGCCCGTCTCGGCGTCCAGCAGGTCGGCCGGCACGACGCGGGTGACGATGCCCAGGCGCTCGCCCTCCTCGGGGCCGAACTCGCGCCCGCTGATCACCAACTCGAAGGCCTTCTTGCGCGGCGCCACGCGTCCCAGGTAGGAAAGGATGATGGTGGGCGGCAGGTCGCCCAGGATCTCAGGAAACCCCAGGCGCGTGCCCGCGGCCGCCAACACGACGTCCGACCGGATGACGAGCCCGCACCCGAAGCCCAGCGCACGGCCGCGCACGGCGGCGATGGTCGGCACCGGCACGGCCAGCAGCGCGGCGTTGGCCCGGCCGATGCCCTCGAGGACCTCCCGCACCTCCAGCGCCGTGCGGGACCTGCCTGCGGGCGGCGGGGAGGCCTCGCGCCCGGCGCAGAAATCGGCCCCCGCCCCCCTGAGGACCACAGCCTTCAGGTCGCGGTCCCCTGCCAATTCCCTCAGGGCTTGCGCCAGCGCGCCGGCGGCCGCCGGGTCCAGCATGTTGCCCTTCTCCGGCCGGTTCAGCGTGAGCGTGGCCACGCCGTTCTTCACCTGAACGAGGATCGCGTCGCTCATCGCTGTTCACCGTCCATCGTCCGAGGTCCAACGTCCAGGCAGCGGTCGCGGGCGACCAGCCCCGAGGCCGGTCCCGCGGCTGGGACTCGGGCCCCGGGGCCGGCGATCAAGGCTCGAAGCTTCTCTGGGCTCAGCGGCAGGCTGGTGATCCGCGCGCCCAGCGGGCGCAGGGCATCCTCCACGGCGGCGGCGATGGCGGCCGGCGCCGGGATGGTGCCGCTCTCGCCGGCCCCCTTCACGCCGGCCGGGTTCAGCGGCGTGGGAGTCTCGATGTGCTCCACCTCCATGAGGGGCACCTCGGCGGCCGTGGGCAGCAGGTAATCCATGAAGGTGGCGGCCAGGGGCTGGCCGTTCTCGCCGAAGGGCACATCCTCGTAGAGGGCGTTGCCGATGCCGTGGGCCACGCCGCCCACCACCTGCCCCTCCACCAGCAGCGGGTTGATCACGCGCCCGCAGTCGTGGACGACGATGTAGCGCAGGATCGTGGTGGCGCCGGTTTGGGGGTCCACCTCCACGAGGGCGAGGTTCGCGCCGTTGGAATACGTGGAGGCCGACGGATGAAAGTAACTGGTGGCCTGGAGGCCGGGCTCGTCGCCCTGGCGCATGGTGAAGCCAGGCCGGCCCAGGGCGGCGGCCGCCACCTCGCCCAGGCGCACGGCGCGCCCCGGCGCGCCCCGCACGTGGAGGCGCCCGCCCTCCAGCACCACATCGCCCGCCGGCGCCTCCAGCAACTGAGCGGCCAGGCGGATGGCCTTCTCCCGCACCTGCCGTCCCGCGGTGACCACCGCGCCCGAGGCCACGGCGGCCACGCGGCTGGCGAACGTGCCCACGCCGAAGGGGATCGCCTCGGTGTCGCCCGTGACCACGCGGATGTCCTCCATGGGCACGCCCACGGTCTCGGCGCACAACTGGGCCAGCGTGGTATCGTGCCCCTGCCCCTGCGGGCACGCCCCGGTGACCAGGAGGACCTTCCCCTGCGTATCCACCCGGATGCTGGCGCCTTCGAAGGGACCGAGCCCGGTGCCCTCCACATAGCAGGCCATCCCGAGGCCGACATACCGCCCGGCCTCCCGCAGGCGCGCCTGGGCCTCGCGGGTGGCGCGGTAGTCCGCCATCTCCAGCGCCTTCCGCAGGCACGCCGGGTAGTCGCCCGTGTCGTACACCAGGGGGCTGCCGTCCCGGAACGTGAGGCCCACCGTGTAGGGGAACTCCTGGGGCTGGATGAAGTTGCGCAGGCGCACCTCCGCCGGGTCCAGGCCCAGCCCTTCGGCCACGCGGTCCATCATCCGTTCCATCACGTACACGGCCTGCGGCCGCCCGGCGCCCCGCACCACCGCCACGGGCACGCGGTGCGTGTAGGCCACGGTCATCTCCACTTCGTAGTTCGGGATCTTGTAGGGGCCGGGCAGCGTGGAGGCCGTCAGGTACGGCACCACAACACCCCACGGTACGTAGGCCCCGGCATCGGCCAGGAACCGGTCCCGGACGGCCAGGATGGTGCCGTCGGACCGGACGGCCACCTGTACGTCGTGGAACTGCTCCCGCTCCTGGACGGTGCTGAGCAGGTCTTCGGCCCGGTCCTCCACCCAGCGCACGGGGCGGCCCAGGCGCAGGGACAGCCAGGGGACCAGCAGGTCCTCCGGGTAGGCCATGCCCTTCGGGCCGAAGCCGCCCCCCACGTCCGGCGCGATCACGCGGAGCGTGTGTTCCGCCATGCCCAGCAATGCGGCCAGCACCTGCCGCAGCAGGTGCGGCACCTGCGTGGAGGCCCACAGGGTGAGGCGCCCATCCCGCCCCTCGGGCACGGCGAGGAGGCCGCGCGTCTCCAGGGCGGCCCCGCCGCCGCGGGAGACGAAGAGGCGTTCACGGAAGACGCGCGCCGCCCCCCGGAAGGCCGCCTCCGCATCCCCCACCTTCTGCACGAGGCGGCACGCCAGGTTCGTGCCCGCCTCGGCGTGCACCAGGGGTGCGCCCGGATCCAGGGCGGCCCGAGGGTCCAGGGCCGCCGGGAGGGGCTCGTACTCCACGGCGATCCGTTCCAGCGCGTCCTCGGCGGCATAGCGGCTCTCGGCCACCACGGCGGCCACCGGCTCGCCCACGTACCGCGCCACGCCGGCCGCCAGCGCGCGCGGCATGAAGGCCCGCAGGGCGGGGTTCGGCACCAGGAGGGGAAAGGGGGCGTTGGCCTCACCTAGGTCCGCCGCGGCCACGGCACACGCCACGCCGGGCGCGCGAAAGGCCTCCTTCAGATCGATCCGGCGGATCCGGGCGTGGGCGTGCGGGCTGCGCAGGACTGCGGCGTGGAGCGCGCCCGGCGCCGGCAGATCCGCCACGAACTGCCCGGCGCCCGTCAGGAGTCGTGGGTCCTCGCGCCGCCGAATTCGTTGCCCCACAAACCGCGTGCCCACGTCCCCTTTGGCTCCACTCCATCCGCACATCCCTCCCTCCCGTTGGAGGAAGGCGGGTGAACGGAGATCGGCTGAGCCGGTGCCCCCCTTCCGAACTGGATCCGGGCGAGCCGGCAGACCGGAACTTGTCAAAGCCGAGCCGGCCGTCGCGCTCCTTGGCCCACCTCCGCTTCATCTCGGAGGACGGCGGCACGCCCTTGAAGGCCTCGGAGGTCCACACCCAGAACTGGCTCGTGCTGAGGTCGGCGGGCTCGGAAGACGCCGCCTGGGGACGACAAACCGAATGCGACGTGAGCCGCACTGGAGTTCCCTCGGCCACGGCCTCGAGTGGCTCGGCCTCGTGCGCAGCGGGCCGGGGGGTTGGTTACTGGCAAAATCGGCACGGCGGGTAATCGCGATCGTAGAGGGGCTGGGCGAGGTACTGCGCCTTACCGTGCTTCCAGAACTGCCCCACCTGGGGATACGTGTAGATTACGCTGTTCTGGAGCTCCCCCCCGACGCGCTCCACCTTTCGGATGTAGACATTGTTGATGGCGTTGGCGGCCTCATCCAACTCCACCGGGCCGCGCGGGGTATCCGCAAGCCGCAGGCGCCTGGCCGCGGACAGAAAGCGGGGGACGTCCTCCGCGGCCCCCTGGACTTCCCTGAGCGCCTCCAGAAGCCCTTGGGCCATCACGTAGTGGTCG
>DASPOZ010000459.1:0-2788 GCA_035625755.1 Candidatus Sulfotelmatobacter sp. | reverse complement strand
CATCGCGCCGAACATCTTCACGTGGACGCCGTTCCACGGCGTGCTGGGCCCCACGCAACCACAATGAGGGGGCTGCGGCCCAGACTGCTCCTGGCGGGGGCCCTCACGCTCCTGCCCGGGGGAGTCTGGGCCCACGCGTTCCCCGACCACTCGGACCCCCGGGTCGGCTCCACGGTGCCGGCGCCGCCCGCGCAGGTCCGCATCTGGTTCGACGGCGAGATCGAGCCGGTCTTCAGCACCATGCGCGTCGAAGACGCGAACAAGCGGCGGGTGGACAAAGGCGACCCGCGCGTCAACCCCCAAGACAATAAAGTGCTCGAGGTGAGCGTGCCACCGTTGCCGGCCGGGAAGTACTATGTTTTTTGGAGCGTGATCGCCCGCGATGGCCATCGCACCGAGGGCGATTTCCGCTTCCTGATTCAAGGCAAGTGACGGCATGACGCCCCTGCAGTTCGTCACGGCGGCGGCGATCCGGTGGGGGGGGCTCGTGGCCCTGGCGGCCCTCGCGGGCGGGCTCGCCCTGGACCTGCTGGTGCTCCCCGGGGGCATGCCCGAATTGGCCGCGGTCCGCCGGCGCCTCCGCTGGTGGCACCTCATCGCGCTCGCCGCGCTGCTCCTCACCTCGGTGGGCGAACTGGGGGTCCGCGTCCAGACCATGAGCGGCGGGTCGCTGGCCGCCGCCATCCCGGCCGTGCCATTGGTGCTGACGCGCACGCACTTCGGCACGATCTGGATCGGCCGGACGGCGGCCTTGGGCCTGTTGCTGCTGCTCGCCTTCGTGCCGTGGCCTGGGGCCCGTGGTCTGTCTGCCCTCCTGGCCCTCGGCGTGACGCTCACCACCAGTCTCACGGGGCACGCCGCCGACTGGGGAGATCTTTCCCTCAGGGTGTTCGCGGATTGGGCCCACGCACTCGCCGCCGCGATCTGGACCGGCGGGCTGGGCGCCCTCGGCCTGATCGCCCTCGCGCGCTGCGCGGCCTGGCCGCCGGCCCTCGTGGCCCGGATCGCGCGGCGGTTTTCCCGCCTGGCCGGCCTGTGCCTCCTGTTCGTGGTCTGCAGCGGCCTGTATAACGCCTGGGTGCAGGTTCGCGCGTGGTCCCCGCTGTGGATGACCACGTACGGCCGGGTGCTGCTGGCGAAGCTCGTCATCGCCCTGGGTCTCGTGGCGCTGGGGGCCGTGAACCGCTATGCGATCATCCCCCGGCTGGACCCACAGCATCCTTCGTCCGGGATCGGCGTTCGCCTGTTCCGCCGGGCGCGGCTCGTGCTCTGCGGCGCCTCCCGGGGGGGGAGACACGCCCTGCCCTCCCGGCTGTCGGCGAACGTCGCCCGCGAGGCCGCGCTGGCGGTGGCGGTGTTCGCGTGCACGGCGATCCTGGGGGAAACCACCCCCGCCCGCCATGCCGGTCACGCCGCGCTCCTGGCCGCGCTGGGCGCGGAGCGTGGGCCGTTCCGCGTCAGCATGAGCGAGCTGCACGGGAGCGGCGGCGTGCCAAAGGGATGGATGTTCACGCCGCCGCCGGGTGAGCCGGCCCGGGGGCGGCAGGTCTTCGCGCGCCTGGAATGTTACCGATGTCACGCGGTGCAGGGGGAGGATTTTCCGGCCCCCACGGGAGCGGGTCCCGATCTGACCGGCATGGGCGAGCACCACCCCGCCGGATACCTGGCGGAGTCGATCCTGAACCCGAACGCCGTCATCGTCGAGGGACCCGGCTACATCGGCCCCGACGGATTGTCCATCATGCCGGACTACCGCAACAGCCTCACGGTGAGTGAACTGATCGATCTGGTGGCCTACCTCAAGAGCCGCTGAGGAAAGGGCAGCTCGATCGCCCTCGGGACACGCCCGGCCGCGGAGGCCCCTGCGAGAGCCCTGAAGCGTGGACGGCGGCCGGCGATCATTGACAGCGCGCCCCACGCTCAGTACCTTCGGTTCCATCACGTGTTCCGGCGGTCTGTGATGAGAGGAGGTCGCGATGCGATCCCACCGGTTCTGGATGGCCCTGGGCGCCGCCGCCGCGCTCGCATTACCCGCGGCCCACCAGGCGACGACCGCAGAGCCCGATACGGGCGGGATGCAGATGCAGGCTCCCGCTCCGGCGCCGTCACCGATCCGCATCACCTCCAAAGAGATCCACGAAGCCCCCGGGGGGGTCCCGCGGGGATGGAAGTTCGCCATCCCCCCCGGCAACGTCCAGGCGGGCCGGGCGGCCTTCGTGAAGTTCGAATGCTTCAAGTGCCACGCCGTCCGGGGCGAACACTTCCCCGCCGTCTCGAAGACGGCCACGGACGTGGGCCCGGACCTCACCGGGATGGGCGGCGGCATGCACCCGCCCGAGTACTTCGCCCAATCCATCATCGACCCCAACGCGGTGATCCTGGACGAGCCCGGCTATACCGGCCCGGACGGCCGGTCGCGCATGCCCGATTACAGCGAGTCGATGAGCGTGCGCGAACTGATCGACGTGGTGGCCTACCTGGAGAGCCTGAAGGGCGGCGAGACCCCGGGGGGGCCGGGCGGCATGCCCCCCGGACATACGATGCCCGGGATGACGATGCCGGAATCCCACGGCCACGGAGCCGGCGGCACCGGCCGCTGAGGGCGCCCGCCGTGCAGGCCTGCGCTTCGCCCCTCCGCTGGCGCCGCGCCCCGCTGCCGGCCCTCGCTGCGCTCGTGCTGGCGGCCACGGCCTGGGCGCACGCGAGTCCCATCCGGTCCTCCCCCGCACCCAACGCCAGGTTGGCCCGGCCCCCGGCCCGGGTGCAGGTGTGGTTCAACGAGGAACTC
>DASPOZ010000458.1:0-2010 GCA_035625755.1 Candidatus Sulfotelmatobacter sp. | reverse complement strand
CACGTGGATTTCACCGTCGAGGTCGAGCGCTCCCTGCGGGTACTGGACGGCGCCATCGCCATCCTGGATGCCGTCTCGGGGGTGGAGCCTCAGACGGAGACGGTGTGGCGCCAGGCGGACCATTACCGGGTCCCCCGGGTGTGCTACGTGAACAAGATGGACCGGACGGGGGCGGACTTCGCCCGTTCCGTGGCCATGATGCGGGAGCGGCTGGGGGCGAACCCGCTGGTGCTGCAGCTCCCCATCGGGGGGGAGGACAAGTTCCGCGGCGTGGTGGACCTCGTCACCATGCAGGCCGTGGTGTGGGACGACGAGACCCTGGGGGCCGCCTTCCACACGGAACCCATCCCGGCGGCGCTGCAGGCCGAGGCGGCGCAGTACCGGGAGCGGCTGGTGGAGGCGGTGGCGGACCTGGACGAGGCGCTCATGCAGCGCTACCTGGAGGGGGAGGCGCTGAGTGAGGAGGCCATCCGGCGGGCGGTGCGCGCCGGCACGTTGGCCCTCAAGGTCACCCCCGTCCTCTGCGGGGCCTCCTTCCGGAACAAGGGGGTCCAGCCCCTCCTGGACGCCGTGGTGGACTACCTGCCGTCCCCGCTGGACCTGCCCGAGGTGGAGGGGAAGAACCCCAAGACCGGGAAGGCCGAACAGCGGGCCGCGTCTCCCAAGGCGCCCTTCGCCGCGTTGGCGTTCAAGATCATGACGGACCCGTACGTGGGACAGTTGGCGTTCTTCCGGGTGTACTCCGGCATCGTGGAGACGGGGCAGACGGTCTACAACGCCACCCGGGACAAACGCGAGCGGATCGGGCGCCTGCTGCGGATGCACGCCAACAAGCGCGAGGAGATCAAGCGGGTCGAGACGGGGGACATCGCCGCCGCCGTGGGCCTGCGCAGCGCGCGCACCGGGGATACGCTGTGCGACGAGGCCCGGCCCATCGTGCTGGAGTCCATCGAGTTCCCGGCCCCGGTGATTTCGGTGGCCATCGAGCCCAAGACCAAGGAGGGCCAGGAGCGGCTCTCCCTGGCCCTGGCGGCCCTCAGCAACGAAGACCCGACCTTCCGCGCCCACACCGACGAGGAGACGGGGCAGACCATCATCTCCGGGATGGGGGAGCTGCACCTCGAGATCATCGTGGACCGGCTCCTGCGCGAGTTCAGGGTGGAGGCCAACGTGGGGAAGCCCCAGGTGGCCTATCGGGAGACGGTCACGGCCGCGGCGGACGCCGAGGGGCGCTTCATCCGCCAGACCGGGGGCAAGGGCCAGTACGGGCACGCGAAGATCACCCTGGAGCCGGTCCCCGCCGGCCTCGGCTTCGAGTTCGTGAACGAGATCGTGGGCGGGGCCATCCCCAAGGAGTTCATCCCCGCCGTGGAGAAGGGGATCAAGGAGGCCATGGAGTCGGGCGTGGTGGCCGGGTACCCCGTGGTGGATGCCCGGGTCATCCTCCGCGACGGTTCCTACCACGAGGTGGACTCCTCGGAGATGGCCTTCAAGATCGCGGGGTCCATGGCCTTCAAGGAGGCGGTCCGGCGGGCCAAGCCGATCCTGCTGGAGCCCATCATGCAGGTGGACGTGGTCTGCCCCGATGAGTTCATGGGCAACGTGGTGGGGGACCTGAACGCGCGCCGCGGCCGCGTGGTGGGCATCGAGGCCCGCCCGTCCATCCAGATGATCCGGGCCGACGTGCCCCTGGCGGAGATGTTCGGCTACGCCACGGACCTTCGCTCGGCCACCCAGGGGCGGGCCACCCACACCATGCAATTCGCGCGCTACGAACCGGTCCCCTCGAGCATCGCCGAGGAGATCATCGCCCGGGTGGGCGGGCGCTCCACGGGCAGCTAGCGCCCCAGACGCAGACGAGGATCGTGCCATGGCCAAAGCCAAGTTCGAGCGGACCAAGGAGCACATGAACGTCGGCACCATCGGGCACATCGACCACGGGAAGACCACCCTCACCGCGGCCATCACCAAGGTCCTCTCGGCGGCGAACCCCAAGGTCGCCTTCACCCC
>DASPOZ010000457.1:0-8815 GCA_035625755.1 Candidatus Sulfotelmatobacter sp. | reverse complement strand
AGGAAGCGAAAACAAGGCGGGGCGGTCCCGGAAGCGGCCGCGGCGGGTGAGGGGCCTACTTCCCCTCGGCCAGGCGCACGGCCAGGGTGGCCAGCGTGCGCACCATGGCGCCGGTGCCGCCCTTCACGTTGTAGCCCTTCTCCTTGTCCGTGTCGGAGGTGCCGGCGATGTCCAGGTGGACCCAGGGGGTCTTCTCCACGAAGTGCTCCAGGAACTTGGCCGCGGTGATGGCCCCGCCCCAGCGCCCGCCGGTGTTCTTGATCTCCCCCGTCTCGGCCTTGATCAGCTCGTCGTACTCCGGGTCCATGGGGAGCTGCCATAGCTTTTCGCCGGCCGCCTCGCTGGCCGCCCGCACGGCGGCGAACCATTTCTCGTCGTTGCTGAAGGCGCCCGTGCGGAAGTGGCCCAGGGCCACCACGCAGGCACCGGTGAGCGTGGCCACGTCCACCAGGCGGGTGGCACCGAGCTTGCGGGCGTAGCAGAGGGCATCGGAGAGGACGAGGCGTCCCTCGGCGTCCGTGTTGATGATCTCCATGGACTTCCCGTTCATGGCCCGCAGGATGTCCCCCGGCTTCAGGGCGGTGCCGCTGGGGAGGTTCTCGGTGCAGGGGGCCACGGCCAGCACGTGTAGGGGCACCTTCAGCGCCGCGATGGCCTGCATGGCCGCGATGACGGCGGCCGCCCCGGCCATGTCGCCCTTCATCTCCTCCATGCGCTCGGCCGGCTTGATGGAGATGCCGCCCGAGTCGAAGGTGATCCCCTTGCCCACCAGGCCCAGGACCGGCCCCCTGCCCCGCGCGCCCCGGTGTTCCAGGACGATGAGGCGCGCCGGTTCCTGGCTGCCGCGGGCCACGCCCAGCAGGCCGCCCATGCCCAGCCGCCGCATCTCGGGCGGCTTCAGGACGGCGGCCTTCAGGCCGGCGCGGCGGGCCATGGCGGCGGCCCGGTTGGCCAATTCCGTGGGCGTGAGGACGTTGCCGGGCTCGTTCACCAGGTCCCTGGCAAAGTTGGTGGCCTCGGCCAGGACCCGCCCGCGGTCAATGCCCCCCTGGATCGCGCGCACCTTGGCGGCGGCCCGTTCGAGGACCGTCAGTTCGGTCACATCCTTCCGGTCGGCGTTGTCCCCGTCTTTCTTGTAGCGCAGGAAACGGTAGAGCCCCAGCAGGGCCCCCTCGGCCAGGGCCTGGGCCGCCGCGTCCGCGGCGAACCCGGCCGCCCCCGCACCGTGGAGGATCGTCCCCACGTGCCGGGCGCCCAGCCGGCGCACGTGGCGGAGCGACTCGGCCGCCACGGCCCGCACCCGGTCCAGGGTGAACTCCGCCTGCTTGCCCAGACCGGCCACCACCACCCTCTCGGCCGGCAGTTTGCCGAGGGTGTGCACCACGGTGCGCTCGCCCCACTTGCCCTTGATCTCGCCCTCCTTGATCAGGGCCGTGATCGCCCCGCCCAGCGCCGCGTCCACGGCGGCCGTGGCCCCGCCGGGCTTTTTCACCCCCTCGAACAGGTTCACCACCAGGGCGTCGCCCCGGAACTGCGTCACATCCGTCGCCGCCACGCGGATCTCCAAGATGTTCTCCTTTCCCCTGCCCCCGTGCGGGGCCGGGGCCGCCCTGACACGTTGCGGAACACCCGCTCTGCGCAGCCGGGTCCAGCCCGGCGGGATGCTCCAGAATGCGTTCTTGCCCAGCAGGTTGCTGAAAAACTCTCCTTTGCCCAGGCTGCTCAAAAAGGTCCAGATGCAAGGCGGCGCGCGATGTGAGGTGCGAGGCGTACTTGGTCCGTACGTCGCAGCGCCGCGCGAGCGTGCCAACGCCGCAGATGGGCCTTTTTCAGCAGCCTGCTAGGCCGCCCAGCACGGCCCGGGCGCAGGCGGCGCGCGATGCGCGGGCACCCGGCGCAAATGGTTCGGAAGCGCCACGGGGCCGTACGGCGCAGCCCGCCCGCCGCCGAGGCGGCGGCAGGATTGTTTCAGCCGCCTGTTAAACGCCGGGATGATACTGGGCCCCCAGGGGGCCGTCAAGGCAGGCGGGCGGGCCCATGCTGGGGCGCCGAGGCCCGCAACCTTCCCGGCCCGGGGGCGGCTCCGCAGCCTCCCCTTGCGCCTCGCCGAGGCCGGACCGCACCCGCTCGGGTATGGCCCGATCATTCGGTGGCGGAGAGCTGCGGTGCGGGATCACGCCGAGCCCCTCCGCCGGGCAGGACGATTGAGTTCGCTCGGGGGAAGGCAGGCGCGGCCGGGACGCAGGCCGGGGTGACGGTGCCCGATCGCGAGGGTCAGAACAGGACGCCGGCGGCGTAGAGCCAGCGGAGGGCGCCGGCGGCCAGGACGACGATCATGATGGCCGTCAGCAAGGTGGCGTTGAGCCGCAGCCGGCGCACCAGCCCGTCCGCCTCCTCGGGCGTCAGGTTGCCCGGCTTGGACAGGAGGGCCGGCACGACGCGATAGGTGATGGCCGTCATCGGATGGAGCGTGGCGGCGATGAGGACGAGTATGAGGAGGAGGTAACCCAACAGGACGCCCGGGGGCAGCGCGCGGCGGAGGAAGGGGATCCGCCCGCCCATGAACCCGATCTCCAGCCCCGCCACCCCCAGGACAAGGCCGGTGGCGATCACCCCCCACATGCCGAGGGCGAGGGCCCGCTTGTGGGAGAGGATCCGTTTGGCGAAGTTCGGGTTCACGTCGAACCCCCGCACCCCCTTCGCCTCGCCCAGCAGCCGGAAGCCCCCGACCAGCAGCGTGGCAATGCTCAGGAAGTGCAGGAGATAGACGACATCGATCAGCCGCCGCATCGGGCCTCCACCCATCCCCCCTCGCCTAAGAGGCTGGCCCGCCTCAGCGCTCCCCCGTCCTGCGCGTCGCCGCGCCGCGCCCGCCGCGCGGGTTGCTCAAGAACCCTCTGGTGCCCAGACGGCTCAAGCGGGTCGGATGCAAGGCGGCGCGCGGGGCGCGGCGCACCCGCTGCCGTTCCATCGGCAGCGAGGAAACATGTCTGGCCTTTTCCGCAGCCTGCTAGGGGGCCTTCTGGATCTCCTCCATGAGCTCCGCGGCCAGCCTGGGGTTCATTCGTTCGAGGATGCGGTGCTGCTCCAAAGCGGCCTGCTTGTTCCCTTTCATGAGGTAGGCCCCGCCCAGGTACTCGTGGGCCTCCGCCAGGTCGGGCTTCAGGCGGATGGCCTCCTGGTATGCCGCGATGGCCTGGTCGACCTTGCCCGTGTTCCGCAGCGAGAACCCCAGGTTGCTGTAGGCCTCGGCGAAGTCCGGCCGGGCCTTCACGGCCCGCTGGAACGCCGCCACGGCCTCGGCGTACCGCTTCGCTTTCATCTGGCGTGTCCCCTCGTCGAAGGCCCGCTGCGCCTCCGCGGCGGCGGGGGCCGGGTCTTCCTGCATGAACGACCCGCCGGGCAACGGGGCCGCCAGGGCAGGGGCCGACAGGCCCAGGCAGATCGCCAGACCCACCCCCAGGACCGTTCGCATCATGGCCGTTCCCTCCTCCAGCAGGCCGCTGAAAAAGGCCCATCTGCGGCGTTGGCGCGCTCGAACATCTCTCCCCGCCGCCTCGGCGGCAGCGGGTGGGCTGCGACGTACGGACCGAGTACGCCTCCGACCCACTCACGTGGGTACCCCGCGCATCGCGCGCCGCCTTGCACCTGGGCCTTTTTGAGCGGCCTGAGCAAAAACAAGCTTTTCAGCACCCTGCCAGGACATCCAGTGCGCGCGCTGTGCCCCCCACGTGCAAAACGACGGCCGGGCCGGCGGGGTTTCACCCGCGGGGGCCTTTCAATAGGAGTTGATCATCTCGTCCACGCGGGGATCGCGTGGGCGGAAGGGATCCTTGCAGAGGATGGTGCGCTGGTAACGGTCGTTGAGCTTCAGGTAGGACCAGCCCACGTCGTAGGACTTGTTCCGCTCGTTGGCGAAGCGGATGAAGTCGCTGCGGATCTTGGCGCGGGTGCTCTGGGGGGGTGTGGTGCGGGCCTGCTCGATCTGCTCGTCGGTGATGAGGCGCTCCACATAGCCCTTGGCGGCCAGCTTGTAATAGAGGCCGCGGTCTTGCTTGATGTCGTGGTACTGCAGGTCCCACATGCTGATGCGGTGGTCATCGAATCCCACGCCCTTCCGCCGCATGTAGTTCTGGATCCAGTCGCGCTTGATGACCCAGTCCAGCTCCCGGTGCAGGCCCATGGGGTCCTCGGCCAACCGGTCCAGCACCCGGCCCCATCGCTCGAGGAGATCGCCCACCTCCCGGGGCATCTCCCGGCCGCCGTAATACTCCAGGGCGGCCTCCAGGTACTCCCGCTGCAGCTCCACGGCCGAGAATTCCTTGCCCCGCTTCAGGCGCACCCGGCGCCTGCACGTCGTGTCGTGAGAGATCTCCTTGATGGCCCGCACCGGGTCCTCCAGCGCCACGTCCTTCCGGAACACCCCGTCCTCCACCATGCTCAGCACGATGGCCGTGGTCCCCACCTTCAGGTAGGTGGCCACCTCGGACATGTTGGAGTCGCCCACGATGACGTGCAGGCGGCGGTACTTCTCCTCGTCGGCGTGGGGCTCGTCCCGGGTGTTGATGATCCCCCGGCTGGAGGTGGTGGCCCCGGAGATCTCCTGGTAGATGTGCTGCGCCCGCTGGGAGATGTAGTAGTGGTTCCCCAGGCGCGTCTTCAGCACCTTGCCGGCCCCCGCGAACACCTGCCGCGTGACGAAGAAGGGGATGAGCTGCTCGGCCAGCTTGTGGAAGTTCACCCCCCGCTCCACCAGGTAATTCTCGTGGCAGCCGTAGGTGTTGCCCACCGAGTCGGTATTGTTCTTGAAGATGAAGATGTCGCAGTAGATGCCGTTGTCCCGCAGCTTCCGCTCGGCGGTGAGGAGCAATTCCTCGATGATGCGCTCCCCCGCCTTGTCGTGGGTCACCAGGTCCAGGGCGTTGTCGCATTCGGGGGTGGCGTACTCCGGGTGGCAACCCGTGTCCTGGTAGAGGCGGGCGCCGTTCCGCAGGAAGTCGTTGGTGCCGCGCTGGCGGGAGACGACCTTCTCGAAGAGGTAGCCGAGGGCGCTCTCCACCGAGAGGTTCACGCGCCCTCCGCCGGAGGATGAGATGAGACCGTACTCGTTCTCGAGGCCGAAGATGCGCTGCTGCACGCCGGTCCTCCCCTGGTCCCGACACGGCTATTCTACTAGGGTCGCGCGGGGGGGGCAAGCCACCCCGTGGCGGGGACCGGGGGTCGGGGGCAGGGCTTGGGAATCCGGATGGGCGCTGGAGCGGGGCTGGGCAGGCTAGCGATCGCCCTCGCCGGAACCCAGGAGGGCGTTGAGTTCATCGGGCGTGATGCGCCGGAACTTGCGGCCGGGGCGGCCCCGCTCCAGCACGGCCACCTCCAGGTGTTGGGCCTTGGCCTTCTGGCTGGCGGCCGCCTCCAGGGCCCGGCGGGCCAGCTTCAAGGCACCCTCCAGCGACAGGGCGGGCTCGTACTTGTCCCGCAGGAACTGCTTCAGCTCCTCGGCCTGGCCGCCGATGGCGGCGGAGCCCCGCTCGTCGATGATGCTGCCGTCGAACTGGATGCGGTACATCTCGCTGGGCTGGCCCGCCTCCCCCACCTCGGCCACCAAGATCTCCACCTCCAGGGGTTTGAGCTCCTGGCTGAAGATGGTGCCGATGGTCTGGGAGTAGGCGTTGGCCAGGGACTTGGCGGTGACGTCCTCGCGCCCGTAGGCGTAGCCCTTGAGGTCGGCGTAGCGGATGCCGGCCTTCGCAGGTTCTCGAACTCGTTGTACTGGCCGGCCCCGGCGAAGGAGATGGTGTCGTAGATCTCCGAGATCTTGTTGAGGCTGGCGCTGGGGTTCTCGGCCACCAGGACCACCCCCTCCGCGTACTCGAGCGCGATGATGGACCGGCCCTTGGCGATGCCCTTGCGGGCGTACTCCGCCTTGTCCTGCATCATCTGCTCGGGCGAGACGTAGTACGGGATCGGCATCAGGCAGCCCTCCGGCGGGCCTCCACCACCTGCTGGCACACCTCGCGGACGCGCGCGTCCGGCACGTCGGCGATCCCGTCGCGGCGGACCAGCTTCACCGTGGGAAAGATCCCGCGGACGAAGTCCGGTCCGGCCGTTCCCACGTCTTCCTCCGCGGCGTCCACCAGGGCCTCGGCGGCGGCCCGCAGCGCCTCCGCCTCGTCGAACCCCGGGCGGAAGATCCGCTTCAGCGTCGCCCGGGCGTCCTTCCCGCCCGAGCCGGTGGCGTAGAAATCGATCTCCTCGTAGCGGCCCCCCGTGACGTCGTACTTGAAGATCTTGCCGCCGTCACCGCGCAGGTCGTACCCCACGAAGATGGGGATCACCACCAGGCCCTGGAGCGCCGCCGGGAGGTTCATCCGGATCATCTGGGCCAGCTTGTTGGCCTTGCCCTCCAGGCTCAGCACCACCCCTTCCAGCTTCTCGTAGTGGGCCAACTCGGTCTGGTAGAGCTTCGCCATCTCCAGGCAGGGCCCGGCGGCGCCGGCGATGGCGATGGCCGAGTGATCGTCCGCCTTGTAGACTTTCTCGATGCGCCGGTGGGCCACCTGGTAGCCCTCGGTGGCCTGCCGGTCCCCCGCGATCACCACGCCGTCGCGGTACTGGAGGGCCAGGATGGTGGTGCCGTGGGGGGCGTCCGCCCCCGGCGGCGGCCCCGCGGGATGCGCCGCGCCCTCGGCCCCCTCCACGGCGAAGCGGGGCAGCAGCCCAGGCTCGCACCGGCCCAGGAGTTCGCTGAAGCTGGATCCCAGGCCCGGTTCCAGGAACAATCTCATGCGCTGCCTCGGTCTCCGGGAAGCATTCCGACGGCGCCGGAGACGCCGTTCCCGCGCGCCGTCGCTCGCATCGGGGGTGCAGGGGGGATAGGGTAGCCCGGGGGCCTGCGGCCCAGGCGCCGGGTCACGCGGAGAGCCGCTCCAGCAGTTCAGCCACCGTCTCCGAACGTTCCAGGACCTCCCCCACCAGTTTCCGGGTGCCCCGGGCCGGCTCGGCCATGGGGATCTTCTTCACCGCCGCCTCACCGGTGTCGAAGATCACGGAGCTCCAGCTGGCCCCGTAGATCTGGTCCCCGAACTTCTGCAGGCAGGCGCCCCGGAAGTAGGCACGGGTGTCCGTGGGCGGGTCCATCATGGCGCGCTCGATCTCGGCGTCCGTCACGATCCGCTCCACGTAATCCCCCTGCTCCAGCTTGTAGTACAGCCCCTTGTCGCGCCGGAGGTCGTGGTACTGCAGGTCCAGGAGGGCGACCCGGTGGTCGTCGAACCGGTAGCCCTTCTTCCGCGCGTAGGAACGGAGCAGCTCGGCCTTGATCACCCAGTCCAGCTCCCGGTGGAGGCTCATGGGGTCTTCGGCCAGGCCGTCCAGCACCCGCCCCCACCGCTCCAGCAGGTCCGCCACCTGGGGCGGCGTCTCCCGCCCGCTGTAATAGTCCAGCGCCTTGGCCAGGTACTCCCGCTGCAACTCGACGGCCGTGAACTCCTTGCCCCGCTTCAGGCGCACCCGGCGCCTGCAGGTGGGGTCGTGGGAGATCTCCTTGATGGCCCGCACCGGATCCTCCAGGGCCAGGAAATCCTCGTCCACCATTCCGTCCTCGATCATGGAGAGGACGATGGCCGTGGTCCCCACCTTCAGATAGGTGGCCACCTCGGACATGTTGGAGTCGCCCACGATGACGTGCAGGCGGCGGTACTTCTCCTCGTCGGCGTGGGGCTCGTCCCGGGTGTTGATGATGGGGCGCTTGGCCATGGTGTCCAGGCCGATCCAGGTCTCGAAGAAGTCGGCCCGCTGGGAGATCTGGTACTCCACTCCCTCGGTGCCGTTCTCGCCGCCCACCTTCCCCGCCCCGCAGATCACGTTGCGGCTCACCAGGAAGGCGGTGAGGGGCAGGTAGAGCTTCTCGAAGTTGTCCGTCGTCTCCTTCCGGGTGCGGATGCGGCGGGAGACCAGGTAGTTCTCGTGATTGCCGTAGCTGTTCCCCTTCCCGTCGCTGTTGTTCTTGTACAGGAGGAGTTCGCCGTGGGGCGGGAGCTGCCGGTTGGCCTGCTGCCGGCACAGGTCGAAGATGCGCTCCCCGGCCTTCTCGTAGAGCACCACGTCCCGGGCGTTGGTGCACTCGGGCGTGGAGTACTCCGGATGCGCCCCGTCCACGTAGAGGCGCCCGCCGTTGGTGAGCACCTTGTTGATGGCCCGGTTATCCTGCTGGCTGGGGCGCTCCCGCTCGCCGCTCACCTCGAAGCCCCGCGCGTCCAGCAGGGGGTTCTCCGCGGCGTAGTCCCACATGGCCTTGCCCGGGCGGGCCAACGGCACGCGGTTGATGAGGAAGATGGAGCTGCCCACGGGGTCGAACCCGGAGGGGTCGCGGGCGGTGATGCCCACCTCGGTCTCCGTCCCCATGATCTTCTCGATGGCCATCATCTATCCTGCGGTGAGGGCTGCCGTAGAGAAAGGCGCGGCCGCGCCTGACGCGCGGCCGGTCCCTGGAGGTGTTCGATTTACAGTTGCCGGTCTTCGACGGCCGACTGCCCCCCCATCGTCAATCGTCAATCGACAATCGTCAATGACGCGGGCCCCCGACCTCCCCTCCCCCGGCGTCGATTAGAGGTAGTGCCCGGGGCTGAGGGTATCCACCTTCCGCGCCTTCTTGCCCTCGCGGTCGGTGATCTGGCGCACGTGCACGATCCGTTCCCCCCGGCGCCCCGCGATCTTGGCCCAGTCGTCCGGGTTGGTGGTGTTGGGGAGGTCCTCGTTGGCCTGGAACTCCTCCTGGACGGCGGCCAGGAGGTCGTGCGCCGTGAGGCCCTTCTGG
>DASPOZ010000456.1:0-4847 GCA_035625755.1 Candidatus Sulfotelmatobacter sp. | reverse complement strand
CAGCGTGCACCGGTCGAACCGCCGTTCCACCAGCAGACCCAGCCGCTGCGTGAGCGCCTCCACCTCCGGGAGGGCGACCTGGGTGGGATCGTAGCGCAGCATGAGGGTGTGGTTCTGCCGGTTCATCTCGATGGCCAGGATCCCCCGGTGGGACGCCAGTGCGTTGTGGAACATGTCGGCGCACGCCGGGAAGTCGTGCTCCGTCCCCGGCGCCGGGGCCACCCTGATCTCTCGGGTCTGCCCATCCATGCGGCCCTGCCTCCCCGCAGGTTGCACCAGTGTACCAGATTTGGCCCGGTTCTGCGCCGGTGAAGAAGGGGCCCGCCAGGCGCCATCGGGCGCGGGGTTGGCATGGACTTGGCAATCCCTCCCCGCGGGGGTCTGCCCGGCGGGGAACGGTCCGGAATACGGGCAGGATTGCGCCAGTTTGGCGGACAGGTGAGGGGCCATGCGGATCCTCTTGGCAGACAACAACCGGCTCTTTTTGGAAGCCGCGACCCATGCGCTAGAGGACGACGGCCACGAGGTCCTGGCCGCCCTGGATGGCTTGGAGGCGCTGGAGCGGCTCCAGGGGCCGCGCCTGGATTGCTGCGTCCTGGATATCATTATGCCTCGGCTGAACGGGGACCGCCTCTGTGCCTACATCAAGGCAGACCCCGACCTGAGGACGATCCCGGTCATCCTGGTGACCGGCATGGCTCGGGAGGCGGCCCGCGAAGAGGTCGCGCACGTGGCGGACGCCGTTCTGGCCAAGGGCCCCCTGCCGGACCTCATGGAGGGCCTGTGTACGCTGGTGCGACGGGCCGCGGCCGGGGACCTGGTGCGCACCAACGGGTGCGAAGTGGTGGGGGCCCAGGGGATCCGGGAGCGGCAGATCGTCGGCGAGCTGGTCTCGACCAAGCGGCGGTATGAGGCGCTCCTGGAGCACCTGGGGGAAGGGGTCATCGAGGTGGATGCCCTGGGCCGCGTGCTGTCCGTCAACCGGCGCGCGGGCGAGATCCTGGGCGCCGGCGAGCACGACCTGTTGGGGCGATGGGTGGGCCGCTGTTTGGATGGGCCCGCCCGCGAGCGCCTGGAGGAGGCCTTCCGGGGGGTGGCGGGCCCCGCCGGGCAGGGCTCCGCGGAGCTGGCGCTCGAGCGCCACGGGCGCGCCCTCCACGTCCAGCTCCATCGGGTGCCCGGGGAGCAGGACGACTTCGTGGTGGCCCTCACCGTCCAGGACGTGACCCCCCTGGTCCAGGCGGAGCGCCTGCGGGCCGTGGCCGAGATGGCCGCCGGGGTGGCCCACGACTTCAACAACCTGCTGACCTCGATCCTCGGTCGGGCCGAGATGCTGCGGGGACAGCCCCAGACGCCCGAGGTCGCCCGCGGCCTGGAGGTGATGCTCAAGGCCGGCCGGGACGGGGCGGCCATCGTCCGGCGCCTGATGACCGTGGCCAAGCGGCGCCCGGCCAACGACCTGGCGGCCTGCGACGTCAACCAGCTCATCGAGGACGCCGTAGAGTTCACGCGCCCGCGCTGGAAGGGCGAGGCCCAGCGGCGGGGGATCACCATCGAGGTGATCAAGCAGCTGGGTGCGCGGTGCGATGTCCTGGGGGACGCCGGCGAGCTGCGGGAGGTCCTCACCAATCTCCTGCTGAACGCGCTGGACGCCATGCCGGAGGGGGGACGGCTGACCATCCAGTCGGACCGCCGCACCGGCGAGGTGGTGGTCGCCGTCTCCGACACGGGGATGGGGATGGCGCCGGAGGTTCGCCAGAACCTCTTCCGCCCCTACTACACCACCAAGGGCGCCGTGGGCACGGGCCTGGGGATGAGCATCGCCTACGCCATCATCGAACGGCACCATGGGCGGGTCGACGTGGAGAGCGCGCCCGGCCGCGGGACCACCATCCGCCTGGTCTTTCCCGCGCACGAGGGCGGGGTCCTCACGGAGCGCCCGCCATCCGCCAAGGGGCTGCGGCCCGTCGAACCCAGGTCCATCCTCGTGGTGGACGACGATACCGGCGTGCGCGAGCTTCTGGCCGAAGCGCTCCGGCAGGAGGGCCACCACGTGGTCGAGGCCGAGAATGCCCAAGAGGCGCTGGTCTTGCTGGAGCGGGGCCGGTTCGATCTCTTGGTCACCGACCTCGGCATGCCGGGCATGCCGGGAACGGAACTGGCCCGGCGAGCAAAGGCGGGGGGCAACGTGGCGGCCGTGGCGCTGATCACCGGCTGGGGTGTGGATGGGGATGACCGGACGCTGCAGGAAGCGGGCGTGGACCTGGTACTGAACAAGCCCTTCGAGATCGGCGAGGCCGTGGCCCAGCTCGTGGCGCTCGCCCGCCGCTGACGCGATCCCTGGGGCGCACGCCCTGCGCCGCGCGATGCGCGGGAGCGGTTTGACGGCGGCCCGGCTTTTTGATAGAAGCGAGGGTGTGAGGGGAAGCCGGAGGGAGCCGCACGGCGGTGGGGCCCCCCGCCATCGGGGAACCACCCGCCACCACGCCCATGGCCACCGCAACGAAGGTCAGCTTCCATCATTACCGGCATGTGTGCTGGCGGATCCCCGACGGCCCCTACGGGACGGCGTACCAGGCCGTGGTCCTGCACGATCACTGCCCGGGGTGCCTGGTCTGCGGGCGCAGCACCGAGTGGTTCCTCCAGTTCGCGCTGCTGGTCCGTCAGCTCATCGGCCTGAATCTGCGGGACTGCCTCCACTGGGCGCCGCTGGGCGATAACCCTCAGCCCCTCATCGTCCCCTCCTCCAACCTCGACCGCCTCAACCGCAACGTGCTCGGCCGCCTCCGCGCCGCCTACTACGCCCTCCCGGAGGGCCAGCGCCCGCCATTGGCTAAGTGCTGGCCGGGCGACGCCCTCCTCACCCAGAGCCAGCGTTTCGAGGATCGCCTGAAGATCATCGAGCGCATGATCGAACTGTGGGAGGAGGGGCAGTACATCGGCTGGCCCTCCTAAACACGCGTCCCGCGTCCAACGTCCCGCGTCCCGCGTCACAAGCACGGCACCGGTGTCCCAGAGGGGTCGCGAGGCACCGGACCCGGACGGCACGCCCTTGACTCGGGACTCGGGACGTTGGACTCGGGACTGGGGTTAGGCGGCGGGCTTGCCGAGATCGTTGAGGTGGGCCACGGCGTCTTTGGCGCGCTGGATCTGGTCCTGGATGCTCTCGGCGAGGCGACGGGCACTCTCGTTTTCGCGACAGGAGAGGCGGAGGAGCTCGGCGTTGATGGAGGCGGCCGCCAGGGGGTTGTTCATGTCGTGGATGGCCCGGCGCAGGCCCTCGTGCAGCCCCCGCGCCCACTCGGCGCTGGCATCGGCGGCGCGGCGGGCCTGACGGGCGGCCCGCCAGGCCGTGACGGCGGCGCCCACGGCACCTGCCACCGCCAGCAGGGCCACAACCTCGACGAGGGAGAGGCGCCCCACGCCGCCCATCACCACTGGGGGCGCGCGGGAAGCTCGACCGCGCCCACCGGCCACACCTGGATGTGGCGTGCCTCGAGGCGCGGGGCCGATGCCGGGTCCTCGGCGCTCTCCCGGCCCAACACCACGCCCACCACGGTGACCGCGAAGCCCTCCCGGAACTCGGCGCGGGCCGCGCCGGGCACCTGCACCACCAGGTCCCCCCCCGAGGCGCGTCCGAGCATCGGGCTCTGATCCACCGGCGAGAGGGGGCGCTCGGTCAGCGTTAACTCCAGGTCGCGCCCTGCGGGCCGCACCCGCAGCACCTCACCGCCCACCACGACGATGTGCCCCCGGTAGCCCTCCGGATCCTGGGCCAACTGGGCGTAGGTGAGGCCCCGGTCCACCTCCCCGCGCAGGGCCTCCGGCACCACGCTGGTGCAGCTGGCTAACCCCCAGAGGGCGGCACCAAGGCACCATCCGGCCGGGGCCGCGCGACGTGGCCACTGCATGGCGGGCACTGTACCACACAAGCCCCACCGGCCCAAGGCCTTTGCGCGGGGCCGCCGCACGCCCCCCCCCAACCCATGCCGGCCGCGGCAAAGCTCTGGACAAGGCGAGGGTCGCGCGCCTATCATACTCTACGTCCTGCGAGATTCCTGGAGGATGGGGATGGCCGAGAGCGGCGGGCAGGAACGGCGGCGGTCGCTGCGGATCAAGATTCGCGCGCCGGTGCACAGCCAGGTGTTCGCGATCTTGGAGGCGCGCCTGGTGGACCTGAGCGCTGTGGGCGCCCTGGTGGAGCACGTGGAGCCGATCCGCCCCGGCGGCGCCTGCGAGCTGGTCGTCGAGGACGCACCGGAGGATCAGCACTTCCGGTGCCGGATCGTGCGCAGCATGGTCACCCAACCACAGCAGGCCGCGGTGACCCGCGAGATCCGGTACCAGACCGGCATCGAGTTCGTGGACCTGAAGCCCGCCCAAAGCCAGTTCGTGGAGGCCCTGATCCGGCGGCACCGCGGGGGAGAGGGCGGGGGCTCCGCGTCTCCGGGCGGGATCCACACGCTGCTCCTGCTGCTGTAGGCCTGGCCCCTCGGCAGATGGCCACGGTCCCGGCGCCTGCTCGCGAAGGGCCGGCGGTTTCCCGAGGCTCCCCCGGGGGGTCGCCCGAGCGCCACGCCGTCCCGCCTCCCCAGTCCTCCCATCGCCCCCACCTCACTTGCGGTGCATCCGCTGCTGTTTGCGGTTCCTTCTCAAACTCCTGAGCCGGATGGATCTGGTGGGGATGTTCCCGGGCGGTCCCGTGGGGAGCGTGGCGCGGGTCCTCGCCATCCTCCTCGGCGTGCTCCTGCTGTTCGGGGCGGCCGTGTGGCTGTTCCGGCTCGAGACGCTCTTCCTCTACCATCCGGGGGGAACGTACACGGCCACGCCCGATCGGATGGAGATCC
>DASPOZ010000455.1:0-2103 GCA_035625755.1 Candidatus Sulfotelmatobacter sp. | reverse complement strand
CGCGGCGTGCACCTGAGCGACCTCCCCGGTGGAGGAGGTCCCAGCGGCCGCTCGGCCTCCAGGCTGCCGTGGGTCCTGCTCCTGGCCTTGCTCCTCGCCGGGGCGGCCGCCTGGGTGTGGCGGTTTGACCCGGAGCTCTCTTTTTACGGTGATGACGACGCCAACTACCTCATCCTGGGCAAGGCCATCAGCCTGGGGCGCGGATATCGGATGATCACCGACCCCCTGGAGCCGCTCAATACCAACTATCCGCCGGGGTACCCCCTGCTCATCGCCGGGGCCGCCGCTGCCATGGGGCAACCGAGCCTGCGCGATCTCCTGTGGGGGGTGAAGTTCCTCGGCCTCGCCCTGTGGGCGGGGGCCGTCTGCTCGTTCTTCGGGCTGGAGCGCCGCCGCGAGGGGCTCCTGGTGGCCGCGGCCGCAACGGCCCTCTTCGCCCTGCACCCGGAAATCCTCCGGATGGCGGGGGAGGCCATGTCCGAGGTGCCGTTCCTCTGCTTCTCGCTGCTCGGGTTGTGGGCCTTCGACCGCCTGTTGCCTCCCCCGGAAACCGGGCGGGGGGCGGGGAGCGCCCGTGTGGTTCTGGTCGCGGCGGCGCTGACGTGGCCTGCGTACATCCGCACCATCGGGGTGGCCCTGCCCCTCGCCGCAGTGCTCCTCCTGGCCTGGCGCCGGCGCCTGCGCCAGGCCGTGCTCCTGGGCGCGGCGTGCGCCCTCCTGTTCGTTCCCTTCGCCTTGCAATCCCGATCCGTGGCGGGGGCGACGATCCGGGGGACGCACCTGCAAGACCTGTTGACCAAGGAGCGTCCCTTCGCGGCCACCTCGAGCGCCGAACTCTACACAGAGGGGGGGCCGGAGGGCTCCTCCCGGACGAACGTCGGCGAGGTGCTCGGGCGGGTGCGGGTGGCCTTCTGGTATTACCGGCGCGCGCTCCCCACCGTGGCGGTGTACACCGGTTCCACCGATGTCATGGACCTCCCCCTGGCCGTCTCATTCCTGGGGCTGGCCCTGCTGTTGGCCGGGTGTTGGGCGCGGCTCCGGGCCGGCCTGACGCTCTCGGAGGTGTACGTCGCGCTGTACATGGGCGTGCTCTGCCTCTGGCCCTTCCGCTATGAGAGGCTCCTGGTGCCGATCTTGCCGTTCCTCATCCTGTACGGCGTGAAGGGGGTGGAGGTCTGGTCCGCCGCCGCGGCCCGGCTCGCCCCCCGCGCGGCCCGGAGGCCGATGGTGGCCTCGGCCATCGTGCTGGCTTCGGCGTTCACCCTGGCGGTCGGCTACCCCCGCCAGGCGGCCGAGGCCGCCGAGGCGGCCCTGCCCCTGGAGGCGCGGCCGTGGACCCCGCGGTGGATCGTCGGATACATGGACGCCACCGTCTGGATCGCGCGAAGCGCCGCGCCGGAGGCGGTGGTCTTCTGCCTCCGCCCGCGCCACATGTCCGTGGTGACCGGCCACAAGGCGGGGACCTACCTCGTGGCATCCCCTGCCGAGCTGGTCCGACGGATCCGGTCCCACAGGCGCAGCTACGTGGTGGAGGACGAGTCATCGTTCGCAAAACGGTATCTCCGTCCTGCGCTGGATGTTCTGGAGCGGAGCGGGGAGGTGCGGCTCGTCCATGCGGGGGCGGCGCGCGGCGCCACCCGGGTTTGGCTGGTCCCGGGAGACCCCGGGGGGCGCCGCGGGGGCGGTGCGGGCTGAAGCCTGGCGGGCCTCGAGGGCCCGGGCACAGGGAGGTACTCCTCCAGCGGATGGAGGTCCCGGAAGAAGTGAGGTGGGTGATGGCCAAGCGCGTGGCGGTCTTGATCCCCTGCTTCAATGAGGAGCAGACGGTGGGGAAGGTGATCCAGGACTTCCGGGCCTCGCTTCCCGGGGCGGCGATCTACGTCTTCGACAACGCCAGCACGGACGGGACGGCGGCCGCCGCCCGGGCGGCGGGCGCGGACGTCTTCCACGAGAAGAAGCGGGGCAAGGGCAACGTCGTGCTGACGATGTTCGAACAGGTGGACGCCGACTACTACATCATCGTGGACGGGGACGACACGTACGCCGATCGCGCCAAGGACCTTCTGGAGCCGCTCCGGGCCGGCCAGGCCGATATGGTGGTGG
>DASPOZ010000454.1:0-2242 GCA_035625755.1 Candidatus Sulfotelmatobacter sp. | reverse complement strand
GCAGCCTGCGGAAAAGAGAGTGTTTCAGCATCCTGGTAGGAGGGCGCGGAGGGGAAGGCCGGGACGCTACGGGGGCGACGGCCACATGTCACAGGCGGGGCGCGGGAAGCTTGGGGGGAAGAGCGTGCGGCGCGGCGGCTGCGCCGGCATCGCCGTGATCACCGCTTACTGGGGGCCGGGCGGTGGGGCACCTGCCCGCGTGGCTGCAAGGGTGACCTGGAGCACGTTCAGGAGCCGCTCCGCGCCCACACTCTTCGAGATGGTGGCTTCGGCACCCGCCTGAAAGGCCTTGCGGTTCAGGGTGGGATCCTGCGATGCGGTGATCATCACCACGGGGATGGCCGCCGTGGCCGGGTTGGCCTTGAGGCGCTGGCACGTGGTGAAGCCGTCCATTTCGGGCATCTGAACATCCAGCAGGATGAGATCGGGGGATGCGGTTCGGGCCAGTTCCAGTGCCTCGGCACCGCTGGCGGCCGTCTGCACCGCGTAGCCACCGCCCTGCAGCATCTGTCGCCCCATCGCCAGGAAGTAGGGCTGGTCGTCCACCAGGAGAACACGCTTGAGAGGACGCCCACTTCGTGGGGCATCGGGGTGTTCAGGGGGTCCCATGGTTCCTCCCTGCAGGGAGCCCGCCTTCCGCCCTCCCGGCAGGTCGCCGGGACCGGCCACGGACGTCCGCGGGCGCAGCGAAACGAACCGACCGAGATACCCAACCCTGGCAGGTGCAGGTGGCATGCCAGAACAGGCCCCAATCCCCTGGGGGCGGGCAGCAGACACGAGGGCCCGCAGGCAGGCGCCTGGGGCCCGGTGGTTCTCCAGGCTCCCCCGAGGGCCCTCGCTGCATGATCTGTGATGCCTCCCGGATCCCCCTGAAGGTTGCTGCAGTGCGTTCGGTGACCGGTGGGGCGGTCACGCCCTTACCCCCGGCATGGCGTATCCACCCTCCGGACCGGAGGATGCGATAGTGAGACACGAATCATCGCGCGCACGCCCCCCCATTCAATGATCCGCTCAGGGACCGGAGAGCACGGAATGCACGAGATCCCGACCCTGCACGACGTGCTGCGCGCCCGCCGCGTGATCGCACCTTTCCTGGCGCCCACGCCGCTGGTCCGCTCGCGCGGTGTGTCCCGGCTGCTGGAGTGCGAGGCCCACCTGAAGCTGGAGACCGTGCAGCCCGTGGGGGCCTTCAAGGTGCGTGGCGGCCTCAACCTGCTCGCGGCCCTGGGCCCCGAGGATCGGGCCCGCGGCGTGATCACGGCCTCCACGGGCAACCACGGGCAGTCCATCGCGTACGCCGCCCGCGCGTTCGGCGTCCCCTGCACCATCGGCGCCCCCGAGGGCTCCAACCCGCTGAAGGTGGCCGCCATGCGGGAGCTGGGGGCGCAGGTGGTCCTCACAGGCAAGGACTTCGATGCAGCGCGCCTCTGGGTGGAAGCGGAGGCCCGGGCCAAGGGGCTCCGCTACGTCCACTCGGCCGATGAGCCGCTCTTGATCGCCGGGGTGGGTACGCTGAGCCTGGAGGTGATGGAGGCCCTGCCCGAAGCCGAGGTGATCCTGGTCCCCGTGGGGGCCGGCAGCGGCGCCTGCGGCCACTGCATCGTGGCCAAGGCCATCAACCCGCGGGTCCGGGTGATCGGCGTGCAGGCCGCGCGGGCGCCGGCGGTCTACCGGTCGTGGCGGGAGAAGCGGCTGGTCGAGGAGCCCAGCGCGGATACGCTGGCCGAGGGCCTGGCCACGCGTGTGGCCTTCCAGTTCCCCCTCAGCATCCTCTGGCGGGGGTTGGACGACATGGTGCTGGTATCCGAGCGGGAGTTGCAGGAGGCCGTGGCGGGCATGCTGGAGCACGGGCGGGTGCTGGCCGAGCCGGCCGGGGCCGCGTCCCTGGCCGCCGCCCTCAAGTTGCGCGACGGGCTGCGCGGGCGCATCGTGGTCCTCATCGTGAGCGGCGGCAATATCTCGATGGAGCAGCTCCGCCGCTGCCTGGGGCCGCCCGACCCTTGACCCGCCAGCCACTCCCGATTGCGGAATGCGGAATCCGGGCGCCGCCTTGCATCCGGACCTTTTTGAGCAGCCTGGCCAAGAGAGAGTGTCTTAGCGTGGTGCCAAGGGGGACGAGGTTGCCAGGACGCACAGGACAGGATAAGGTCGCCCTACCCGCCGGCCCGGCCGCGGCGGCGCGCCGTGTCCCACTTCGCGGAGGAGGATGGATCATGGGTGCTCCCCGTCCCCGCCTCGCCCC
>DASPOZ010000453.1:0-3995 GCA_035625755.1 Candidatus Sulfotelmatobacter sp. | reverse complement strand
GGCGCCGCGGCGGCGAAGCCCAGCGGGTCTCGCGGATCCGGGGCGGGGAGAGGGGCCAGGGAGCGGAGGAGGCCCAGGGGATCTCCCTCGACGATCCAGCGGCCATCCCGGGAGATCCCCAGGGGGACCGCCTCGTAGCGCGCCGGGTCCAGCGCCCGCAGCACCGAGGCGGCCGAGGCGAGGGACACCTCGTGCTCGCCGGACCGCCCGCCGAACAGCACCCCCACCCGGAGCCGCGCCACGCCGCCTCCCTCCCCTGGGGGGCGCGGCCCGCCGGGCGGGCGCGCGCCTCCACAAACGCCCGCATGATAACACGCCCCCCGGGGCAGTGAAAGCGGAAAGCCCGGCGGGAGGACCCCGCCCGCACGCCGGCGAGGGCTTGCTTGCGGCACCCCGCGGTGCTAGACTCCGGCGCGTCGTCCGGGGAGGCCCCATGTTTCCTGGCTTTAATACCGAGATCGACTGCGCCAAGGACCGGTTTCACATTCAGACGGAGGTGATGGGCTCGCCGGACCCGGCGATCCTCACGCTGGTGTACAAGGCAGGGGCCATCATCAACCGGGTGAAGCGGAACTACACGGAGGTCCTGGGGGACAATCCCACCCAGGAGGAGCTCCGCTATCTGGCCGAGCGCCAGCACCGGCGCGTGATCGATGAGATCCGGGCGGAGCACGCGGCCGCGGTAGACGGCGGCGAGGCCCAGGGCCAGGACGAGGGCCTGGAAAAGATGATCGTCGAGTTCCTGGACTTCAAGGGACCCTCCGAAGGCAACCGCTAGCCCGCCCGCCCCGCCGCCACTCCTAGCAGGCCGCTGAAAAAGGTCCGACAACTCTCCCCGCTGCCTCGGCGGCAGCGGGTGGGGCGTTGGCGCGCTGGCGCGGCGCTGCGACGTACGGCCGCAGTACGCCTCCGACCCACCTTCGGTGGGTACCCCGCGCTGCGCGCGCCGCCTTGCATCTGGACCTTTTTGAGCAGCCTGCTCAGGCGCCGAGCTCCCCTTCCGTTCCCCCCACCCTTCCCGCAGCGAATGCCCCCTCCGCGCGGCCGGACCGGCGCCCTGCCGGGGCCCGCCGGAGCGGCCGCCCGCGGGCCATCGCGGCGCGATGTGGGGAGAGGAGGAGTTCGAGGGATCTGCGCGAGTTACCCTTCGGGCCGGGGCTCTTCTCCGGGGCGGGCCTCCACCATCTCCCGCGGGGCGGGCCGCAGGGCCTCCCGAAGACGATCGTCCGCCAGGCGGGTCTGCTCGAGGACTTTCATGAGGAGGCGGAAGGAACCGGTCTGCATCGTCTTGTACTTGCCGTAGATCTCGTCCAGCTCTCCGAACAGCTCCGCCGGGCGGTGCTCGGGAGAGAGGGAGTAGCGTTCGAAGGCGCGCTCCCGCTCCTGCATGTAGCCGGCCATGGTCTCGAACTCTTCGAGGATCTGGGGTGTGGCGACGGATTCGAGGACCCGCTGCTGCTCCTTCAGGAAGCGCGTGAAGGGCTCCAGCTTCTCCTCGATCTCCTTGTAGATCAACTCCACGACGCGCTGCTGCTCCTCGCAGTAGCGCTGCAGGGGCCGGGGCTGCTCGTCCAGGTAGCGGGTGGCCAGTTCCAGGATGCGGTGCTGTTCCTGGAGGAAGCGCCCGAAGGCGTCGAATTGCTCCCGCAGCTCGGCGTTCAGGTGCTGTCCCACCCGGCCGAGGTTCTGCTCCTGGCCCTCCAGGTACTGGCGGAGGGGCCGGATGCGGGCATCGAGCTGCTTCAGGGCCTGTTCCGCGTTGCGGCGCTGCGCCGCCAGGTGGCGCTGGAAGGGGAAGACGCGGTCCGCCAGGTAGCGGCGCGCCTCCTCGATGGCCTTCAACTGCTCCTCGAACTCGCGCGAGAGCTTCTCCAGCGAGGGCGAGGCGGACCAAGCGACCATGGAGGGGTTGGTGCGCTTCCCGGGGTGGAGGGGCTCCGCGGGCGGGAGGCGGTGCAGGTCGGCCGGCAGGGGGGGCAGCACCTCGGGACCCCCTTCCACCTGGTCCCCTTTTCCGGTCCAGCGCGACAAGAATGAGGACGCCATCCCCAGACCTCCTGGCCCCGAACACGGCACGGGGCATGCCTACTCTCTCCGCCCCGCAACACGCCGCGGGGGGGTGCGCGGAACGTGTTGAGGGTATTCCGCCAAGGGCGCGTGCGTCAAGGGCAAAATCCCGCCTGCGTGCCGCCCAGCCTTTCCATCTCCATCGTGGGAGGGTAGGGATGAGGGGGTCTGGCGGGCTCAGGCGGAGGCCTGGGCCGAGGGGAAAGTAAGGTGACGGCGATCCGGGAAGCGCTCTGGCCGGGGTGGGTGTCCCCCGACGGGCGGCGGGTGCTGGCCGCGCGGGCGCTCCGGAACTTCGCCTACGGCTTCATGAGCGTCCTGCTGGGGATCTATCTGGAGGCGCTGGGCTACACGGCGGCGGAGTTCGGGGGCGTCCTCATGGCCACGCTGGCCGGCTCGGCCCTGCTGAGCCTCCTCTTCGCCGCCGTGGCCGACCGGTGGGGGCGGCGGCGGGTGCTGGCCGGATGCGCCGCCCTCAAGGCCATCGCCGGGGTCACCTACGCGCTGGCCCCACCCTATCCGATTTTGCTCCTGGCCGCCCTCACCGGGACGCTCGGCTCGACCTCGGGGGAGATCGGGCCGTTCCTTTCGCTCGAACAGGCCATGCTCCCCCAGACGTGCCCCGACCTCCGCCGCACGCAGCTCTTCAGCCTGTACAACCTACAGGGCGCCGTGGCGTGGTCCCTCGGCGCCCTGTGCGCCGGCGTCCCGTCCGTGTTGGAGAGGGCCTTCGGGGTGGGCTCCCTGGGGGCATTCCGCATCATGTTCGTCGTGTACGGGGCCCTGGCCGTGGGGACGCTCTCAATCTTCGCGGGCCTCTCGCCGGCGGTAGAGGCGCGGCGGGAGGGTGCCGCCCCGCCGCGGGCGCGCCTGCACCGATCCCGCGAGATCGTCCTGGGACTCTCGGCGCTGCTGGGTCTGGATTCCCTGGGTGGCGGGTTCGTCGTGCAGAGCCTCATCGCCCTCTGGTTCTACCGCCGCTGGGGGGCTGGGCCCGACGTCCTCGGGCCGGTGTTCATGATCGCGGGATTCCTGCAGGCTGCTTCGTACCTGTTGGCGGTCCGCCTGGCAGGCCGGATAGGGCTCTTGAACACCATGGTCTTCACGCACCTGCCGTCCAGCGTCCTGCTGATGCTGATCCCGGCCATGCCCTCCCTGAACCTGGCCATCGCGTGCCTTCTGGCCCGCCAGGGCCTGTCGCAGATGGACGTGCCCACGCGGCAGAGCTACATGATGGCGGTGGTGGAACCGGACGAGCGGACGGCGGCGTCCAGCCTCACCAACGTCGCCCGCAACGTGGCCCAGGCCCTCACCCCGGGCCTGGCCGGCTACGCCATGGACGCGCTCAACTTGGGCCTCCCCTTCATCCTGGGGGGCGGCCTGAAGATCGCCTACGACCTGCTCCTCCTGGCCGCCTTCCGCGCCGTGAAGCCGCCCGAGGAACGGTAACCGCCAAGGACGCCAAGCTCGCCAAGGACGTCCGGACGTTCGATCCCGTCTTGGCGATCGTGGCGGCCTTGGCGGTTCGAGGGTCAGCGGCGCAGGGTCCAGAGGTCCAGGTCGAAGCGGCGGAGGAGGTCGTAGACGAGGGTGACGGGGAGGCCGATGACGTTGCTGGGGGAGCCGCGGATCTCCTCCACCAGCAGGCCCCCCACTTCCTGGATGGCGTAGGCGCCGGCCTTCCCGAAGGGCTCGCCGGTTTCCACGTAGGCCGCGATCTCGGCGTCGGTCAACGCGCGGAAGGTCACCTCGGTCAGGGCGGCGCCCGTCTCGGCGCGGCCAGAGGCTGCGTCCACCAGGGCCACGCCGGTCACCACCCGGTGGATGCGGCCGCTCAGCGCCCGCAGCATGGCCCGGGCCTCCGCCGCGTCGGCCGGCTTGCCCAGGGTCTTCCCCTCGCATTCCACGATGGTGTCCGCCCCGAGGAC
>DASPOZ010000452.1:0-4752 GCA_035625755.1 Candidatus Sulfotelmatobacter sp. | reverse complement strand
CCGCTCGTCGGCGAAGCGGGCCTGGTTCTCCTCGTAGAACTTCTGCACGTCCTGCTCGGCCACCTTCACCTCGGCCACCACCTTCCGGGCGATGACCTCGTTCACGAGGACGCCCCGACGGGCCTGGGTCAGGAGCGCCGCCACGGCCGGCTCCGCGTCGAGCTTCTCCGCCTCGGCGGCCTGCACGAGCAACTCCTCCTGGACCATCTGGCGGAGCATCGCCCGCGGGTCCAGCAACACCTGCTTGCGCTCCTGGGCGGGGAGCGCCTCGATGCGTTGCTGGACCTCACGCCGGGTAATGGACCGGCCGCCCACGGTGGCGACCACGGGATCCGGGGCCGGGGGGCCTTCCGCGGCCCACGCGCCGCAGGCGCACAGCGCCGCCACGGCCGCCGCACCTACGCGATACCTCGGCAGGATCCTCATGCGCCTGGTCTCCTTTCCCCGGCCAAGCCGTCGGCCCCAGCGGGGACTATCCCTCTCTTCTGACGCGTTGCCCAAGAACCGGCCTCGGCCACGCCGCTCAAGAAGGTCCAGGTGCAAGGGTGCGCACGGATTCCGCAATCCGCAATGGAGAGATGGGCCTTGTTCAGCAGCCTGCTAAGAATACACGATGTTCGGGAGGGTGACCAGCGAGGTCTGAGGGGAGAGCGCGTCACGCGTCCCCGCCGGCCGGCAGGAGGACGCTGAGCCGCTGCCGGACGCGCCAGGCGATCTCCAGGGCGTGGCGCACCTCGTCGCGCGTCCACGCGGGGATCTCCAGTTCGTCCTCCAGCGTCTCCACGAAAAATCCCGTGAGGGGCCCCACATCCTCGACGAAGCGGAGGAGTTCCGGTTCCAGGCTCGCGGCCCGGCGGAGCAGTTCCCCCAGGTCGTGGACGGCCGGAAGGGCGGCCCCGTGGGAGGTAAGGAAGCCCTTCAGGCAACGCTCCAGACCCTGGTGAATGTGGTAGGCGACCACCTCGATGTAGCCGCCCTGCTCGAAGAGGAGTTGGGCCGCATCCAGCTCGTGGTCGGCGGAGAGGAGCCAGGCGTTCCGATACTCAACGTCCACAAAAGCTCCCACCTAGCAGGGTGCCGATAAGCATTTCTTGCCCAGGCTGCTCAAAAAGGTCCAGATGCAAGGCGGCGCGCGAAGCCCCGACTGAGGCGTACGCCGGGTACGCCGCAGGGAGTGCGCGAGCGCGCCAACGCGGCAGATGGGCCTTTTTCAGCAGCCTGGTGAGGGCCGGGGCTCCCACGCGATCGTCACGCGGCCACCGCACAGCGCGCGCCGGACGCCGCCGGGCAGGTCGGCCTGGCGGTGGGGCGAGGCCTGGAACAGCGCGGAGTCTTCCCCCACCGGACACACCTCCATGCAGGCCATGCAGCCGGTGAAGGCCCCGTGGCGCAGCACGGCCATGTTCTGCCAGATCCGCGCCGTCTCCGGGCTCCGCACCAACGCCAGCCGTTCCTCCGCCCCGCCGGCCTTCAGGATCCGCCGCATGTGCTCCACGTACGCGCCCACGCCGTGGGGCTGTGAACTCCGGGCGCACGCCTTTCCGTCCAACCCGCGCACGGCGGCCAGCGGCGCCCCCGCGGGGGCCGACCGCGGGATCGCAGCTTCCGGGCACACGGCCGCGCAGCGGCCGCACCCCTCCAGGCCCGGGCAGAGCTCCTGCGGCAGCGGCGGGTCGGGCTCGAGAGCAAGATCCGTCATCATGCCGGTGAGGATCAACCGAGGGCCGAACTGCGGTGTGAGGACCATGAGGTTGAGGCCCAGCGTGCCCAGGCCGGCCTCCACCGCGGCCAGCCGCAGGAAACGCGATCCCTGGCCGGCGGGGCAGTTGTCCTCGGGGTTCCGGTCCCGGAAGTCCAGGAAGAGGGAAGGGATGACCGCGGCGATGTGGCCCGCCGCCTCCAGGTGATAGGCCAGTTCGGCCGTGGCCTCTTCGAGGCTCCGGTGCAGGACGGCGCCCGCAAACTGCTTGTAGATCCCGTCCCGCGCCCCGGCAACGCCGGCGTGGATGCGCTTGGCGAAGACCAGCACCGTGTCCAGGTACTCCGAGATCCTGGTAGGACGGTCGGCGGGCGGCAGGCACTCGTCCAGATGGCGGCGCGTGGTCACGCCCACCAGGTCGATTCCCAACTCGCGCACGTGCCGTTTCAGCGCCTCTTTGTCCATAAACTCGACCGCCTACACACCTTGGGGAAATATCGACCCCCTTGAAGGCTTCTACAGAACGCGATGATGTCTTGTCCAGGAAGGCTGCTCAAAAGGGCCCAGATGCAAGGCGGCACGCGAGGCGCCGAGTGAGGCGTACTCCGCGTACGCCGCAGCGAGCGCGCGAGCGGGCCAACGCCGCAGATGGGCCCTTTTCAGCAGCCTGTCACAACGAGAGCAGGTCGGCGAAGTCCTTGTCCCGCTCGTACTCGGCTTTGCGGTCCCCGGGCACGCCGAGCCACACCATGGTCACCGCGCCGTCCGCGAACTGACGCTTGATCCTGCCGGGGGGGATGTCCATCTTCCGGTACTTGAGGGCGATGATCTTGCGGAAGTCCTTGTCCCCCACCGGGCAGACGTAGAAGCACTCGAAGCAGGCGGCGAAGGCCCCCAGCTTGTTGTTCACCGACTGCCAAAACTCCTTCCAGTACCGGTGGTCCACCACGCGGTCCACGTCCGGCACCGGCGACGCCGTCACCAGCTTCTCCAGGTTCAGGTAGAGCGGCTTGATGCCCAGGCGCTCCGCGCCCGAGGCGCAGTTCCGCTTGTTGAGGCCCCGGTAGGCGGCCAGGTGGGCGCCCTGGGGCGCCGTCACGGGGACCGCCTGCGTGGGGCAGATCACGGCGCAGCGCCCGCACTTCATGCCGGGGCACAACTCCTCGCCGCGGGGCGGCGTGGGGTCCAGCGGGGCGTCGGTCATCACGGCGCCCAGGTAGACCCGGGCGCCGTAGGCGGGCGAGAGGAAGTTCAGGTCCAGCCCCACCTGGCCGATGTTGGCCTCCTCGCACACCCACTTGAGGTCCAGCGTGCCGGCGGGGCTGCGCTGCAGGTCCATGTCGGCCGCCTCGGGCGGGATGGGCACGGCCAGGAACCCCCGGGCCTCCAGCCACTCGCCCATCTCGAAGGAAAGGCGCTCGCACTGGTCGATGGCGCAGTGCGAGTTCAAGGACTGGATGGGGATATCTCGGGTGGCGAAGGCGCCGGTCATCATGTGTTTGGTGAAGGCGATGATGCTCCGCATGCCGGCGGCGGTGGTGGAGGGCTTCTGCAGGTTCGGCACCTTCGCCTCGTAGGCCTCGGCGGAGGCGATGCCGAAGTCGTCCGCGCCCCGCGCCACGCCGAAGGCGCGCAGGTCCTCGGTGAGCGTCGTCACACCTTCCTCCGCACCTGCGGCCCCACCAGGGCGACCTCGACGATCCCGTCCCGCACCGTGCACGGCACGCCGTCCGGGAAGTCCCGTGTCCGATGGGCCGTGGCGGCGTAGCGGACGTAGTCCGCGCCCACCGGGCAGACCTGCACGCAATCGGCGCAGCCGGTGAACGCCCCCTCCTTCACCATGAGCATCTCCTGCCACATCTCCCCGGTGAGCCGGGTCTTGATCGCCTTCCAGAGGTCCTCCCCGGGCGGCGCGGCGAAGACCCGGGCCAGGTGGGCCGTGAAGACGGCAGGGCCGTACGGCTGGGCGCTCTTCGCACACGCGGCGCAGTCGAGGCCACGCACCTCGGCGATGGGCGCCGCCGTCGGGGCGCGGCGGGGGATGGCATCCTCCGGGCAGATGGCGGCGCAGCGCCCGCATTCGGCCAGCCCCAGGCACAGCTCGCCCCCCAGGGGCTTGCCGGGCTCCAGCGCCTGGTCCGTGAGCACCCCGCCCAGGTGAAGACGGGGCCCGAACTCCGGCGTGAGGAGCATGGTGTTGAGCCCCAGGGTGCCCAGGCCCGCGGCCACGGCGCCGAGGCGGAGCAGGAGGGACCCCTGGCCGGCCGGCGTCACGTCCTCGGGCCCGCGGCCCGCGAAGTCCAGGGCCAGGGATGAAACCACCATGGCGGCCCCACCGCGCCGCTCGATCCAGTCCGCCAGGCGACACGCCGTCTCGTCCAGCCGCTTCAGCGCGCGCCCGCCCCAGAACTGCTTGGTCCCCAGGTGCCGTGCCGCCATGAGGCCGCCCAGGATGCGCTTGCCCACCACCACCAGCGAGCGCATCTGGCCCGAGACCCCCGAGGGCCGCGAGGCCGGCGGGGCCGTTGCCTCCAACCGATGGCACGCGGCCACACCCACCAGGTCGAACCCGATCTCGCGGGCCGCCGCCTTCACCGCCTCCGTTGTGAGGGCCGCCATGGCGGGGGATTCTGGCACAGGGTCGTTGCGGGCGTCAATAACAGGGGCGCCCAGCGCTCGCGGTCAGCGGCCGGAGCGAGCATCGCGAGCCCCGGTCCGCTGCACCGCGATGTTGGACGGTTCGACGCCGCACTTAAAGTTCACACGTTCCACGAAGTCATACCATGTCTCGCGCGAACCACCAGGTTCGGCGAGATCCTTATGCGCATATGGGCGGCTTGAGCCGCTACAGTTGAGCGCCCCGGTAGAAATAAAGTCTCCTTCCGCCAAGGGGGGTGGCTCCCGTGTCACACTCGGGTCTTCGTCATAGAAGACCAAGCTGAGGCGAAACCACTCCGGCAGGTGCGTTGAGGAGCAACCGTAGCCAGACGCCGAAACAACGTACTCGATCCTTCGTCGAAGGATGCCCCGGGTTCCCTCAGGGCACCCGTCCC
>DASPOZ010000451.1:0-3105 GCA_035625755.1 Candidatus Sulfotelmatobacter sp. | reverse complement strand
CCTCCACGCGCTCCTGCTGGGCCTGGATCTGGCCCTCCAGCGAGACCACCTCCGTGCTCACGCTGGCCGCGCGGTTCATGGCCTCCTCGCTCCGCCGGTTGGCCTCCGCCATGGCGCGAACGCTCTCCTCCAGCCTGCCCTGGGCCAGCCGCAGCTCGGTGCCCAGCTCCTGGAGCTGGGTGACGAGGGCCGCCCGGTCCCGCCCCTCCGCGCCAGCCCGCCGGCCGATCTCTTCGAGTTGCTGGTCGGTCCGTGCTTTGTTCGCGTCGAGGGCCTGGTTGAGGGCCCGCAGGTCCTGCCGGAGCGCCTGGATGTCGCGCTGAGTCTGCTTCTCGGCCTCCTCGTTCACGCAGGCCCCGCCCACCAGGGGCAGCGCCAGCGCCCCCGCCAGGGCCAAAGACCGCGCCGCCGTCGCCGTCGCCATGCCCCACCCGGCCGGCCATCCCGCGGCCCGCCCGCGCGGGCCCCGGGTTCGCCGCCCCGTTCGCCCCACTACTGGCCGGCGACCACGAAGTGGCCGCGCCGGTTGAACCGCCACGCCGACTCGTCGTGCCCCAGGACGAAGGGGCGCTCCTTGCCGTAGCTGATGGTGCGGATGCGCCCCCCGTCCACGCCGGCCGCCACCAGGTACTCGCGCACGGCCTTGGCCCGGCGATCGCCCAGGCCCAGGTTGTACTCGCTGGTGCCGCGCTCGTCGCAGTGCCCCTCCACGGTGATTTGGGCCCGCGGGTTCGCCTTCAGCCACGCCACGTCCTCGTTGAGGGCCCCCTTGGCCTCCTCGGTGAGGAGCGCCTTGTCATATTCGAAGAAAACGTCCTTCAGCGGCGAGGTGGCCGCGCCGCCGGGGGCCGCCGGGGCCAGCGTGGTCTCGCGCGGGGCCGGCGGCGGCGTCACGGCGGTCTCCGCGGGGCGCTGGGCCGGCGCCGCGGGGGCGGGCGGGGCCGCGACCTGCGTCGGCCCGGCGGGGGTCGTGGTCCCCACCTCCGGCTCCTTGGTGCAACCGATGGCGGTGGCCACCGCGGCCGCCAGGATCAGGACGAGCATCCACGCAGTCTGGCGTTCCCTGTTCACCGGTCATCTCCCTTGTGTGTTGCGGGGCGGTTCGGCCCGCCCCGGACTCGTTAAGACTGTCTCCAGCGAATCCTCCGCCCCCTCCGCCCCCATTACGGGGACCAGTCGGGCAGATAGTTGTCCCGCCCGCTGTTGGTGAGGCGGGTGAGCCCCGTGCCGTCCGCGAAGATCCGGTAGATGTTGCGGTGCCCGCCCCGGTCCGAGGTGAACACCAGGTGGCGCCCGCCGGGGGCCCACGCCGGCTCCTCGTTGTGCCCGATGCCGTCCGTGAGGCGCTGCTGGTTGCCCCCGTTCACGTCCATCAGCCAGATGTCCATGGCGCCGCCGTCGCGGGCCACGAAGGCGATCTTGTCGCCGCGCGGGGACCAGCGGGGCGACACGTTGTAGTTGCCCTGAAAGGTGAGGCGCTGCAGGTTCGCCCCCGTGACGTCCATCACGTAGATCTGCGGGTTGCCGCCCTGGTCCGAGGCGTAGGCGAGCTGCTGGCCGTTGGGGGAAAAGGACGCCGAGATGGAGATGCCCGAGCCGAAGGTGAGCCGCCGCTCCCCCGACCCGTCGGCCCGCATGAGGTACAGGTTCGTCCCCCCGCCGGCGCTCTTGGCCAGCGCCAGCCACTGCCCGTCGGGCGACCAGGCGGGGGCCGCGTTCAGGCCGGGGGTCTTGGAGATGGGGCCGCGCCGGCCGGACCGGAGGTCCAGCAGGAAGAGGTCCGGGTTGTTGTCCCGGTACGAGGTGTAGGCGATGCGGTTGCCGTCCGGCGACCAGCGGGGCGAGAGGTTGATGGACCGGTTCCCGGTGATGAGCACCGGGTTGTAGCCGTCGTAGTCCATCAGGAAGATTTCCTTGGCCCCGCCGCCCACGTCCGACACGTAGGCGACGCGCGTGGAGGCGATCCCCTTCTCGCCGGTGACGCGGTACACGATCTCGTCGGCGAACCGGTGGATCATGGTGCGGAGGATCTTGGGGTCGCCCACGTAGCTCTTGCCGATCATCTCGGCGCCCGGCCCCACCTCGAAGAGCTTGCCCTCCAGCAGCAGCTCGCTCCCCCGCGCCTGGACGGAGGCCATGGCCAGGTACTGCACCTTCAGGGCGTTGAGCCCCGGGAAGAGGGCCCGCTCCTGGCCCGCTTGGACGGACCGCGGGTCCATGGGGAGGATGGCGGGGTCCACCGCGTCGAAGATGGAGGAGGCGTTGAGGTCGGCCCGCAGCACGTCGTGGCCCAGCTTCCCCAGGTCGTCCCGCCCGCCGTTCAGCCGGAACTCGGGGAACCCCACCACGGCGATGGTGAGCTTGGGCCGCCCGCTGGGGAGGATGGGGATGACCGGCGTCGTCCCCTGCCCCGTGGTCTGGGCGGCGGCCCGGGGGCCGAGGGCGGCCAGGGCGGCGGCCAGGAGGGCCAGGCCCAGGAGGGCCGGCGCCGCGTACGACGATGGCCTCGTCATCCGCCGATGCCCTTGTTGGTGAACTTCAGGATCAGGTTCATGGACTCCTCCTTCACCAGGGCGGGAAACGGCGGCAGCGGCAGGGCCTGGCGCAGCGCGCGGATCGCCGCGTCGTCGAACCCCCGGTCGCCCGAGCTCTGCTCGATGGTGATCTCGCGCACCTGGCCGGTGTGCTGCAACCGGATCCCCACCAGGACGACGACCTCACGCTCCCCCATCGCCGACGGCATCCAGAAGGTGCTCACCTTGTCCTGGATGCGGGCGAAGTAATACAAGAGCATGTCCGTGCCGGTCCCCGTGCCCCCGCTGCCCCCCTTCAGGTTGATGTCCACGCTGGGGCCGTTGCCCGCCGGACTCGCAGCGGACGCCACGGGTCCGGTAGTGGTGGCGGTCTGCGGGCCCACGGGCGCCGGCGCCGTCCGCCGCGTGACGGGGCCGAACTCCGGCCGCAGGTCGTCCGTCTTGGCCGCGGGGGGCGCCGGGCGGGCCTTGCCCGGCTTCGGGATCGTCAGGTCGTCCGCGGGCCTCGCCCGCTCCGGCGTCGGCGCGGCGTTGGCCGGGGGCGCCGGGCGCTCCGGGAGGGGGACCGCCA
>DASPOZ010000450.1:0-10177 GCA_035625755.1 Candidatus Sulfotelmatobacter sp. | reverse complement strand
GAGAGGATGGTGGCATGGCCCACGGCGGTCTCGGTCATGCTGTGCCCGTAGTGGGCGTTGGCGAACCACGCCCCCTGGGCCATCAGCCGCTTGAATCCCCCCTCGCCAAATTGGTCGCCGAACCGGAGGATCTGTTCGTAGGGCAGGCCGTCGATGGTGATCACGGCCACCAGCCGGGGGAGTTCCCCGCCGCCGGGGGTCGCCGCGCCGCCGGGCCGCGGCACGATGAGGGCGGCGAGGACGATGGCTATGGCACCGAGAATTTTCCTCATGGGCCGCTTCATCGTGGGACCTCCCGTGCATTGCGGATTGCGGGATGCGGATTGCGGAATGGGGGGGCCGCTGCGGCGTACGGCCGAAGTACGCCTCCGACCCACTCGCGTGGGTAGCCCGCGCCGCGCGCGCCGCCTTGCATCTGGACCTTTTTGAGCAGTCTGCGGAAACGCGAGTTTTTCAGCAGCCTGCCAGATGCGTTGCCTGCGCTGGTGGCGGCCGGGAGGGGCAGGCCTCGCCCAGCCATGGGCGAGGGCCCCTAGCGCGGATGCTCCTGGGCCCCGTTTGAGGCACCGGGGCCGGGCGTGGGGCGAGTGGCCGCGCGTCCCAGCTCCCGCTGCCAGAGGGCGATCCGGATGCTCTCTAAAGCCCCCCAGGCCTGCGCGATCTGCTCGGAAAGCTCGGGGTTTCCTCCACCGGTGCGCAGGAGCCGGGAGAGTTCCTTCATGGTCCGGCCGACGAACTCCGCACGCTCGATCACCTTTTCATCGGTCCAGCCTGTCTGCCCCGTCATGGCCACACCATCCTGGCGCGTGTCTGCATCCGCACGCCCCCGCTTCAGGCCCCTGCCATTGCTTGACCGCAGGATTTGGCGGAAACGACCCTTGGAAAGACAGTCCTGCACAGGGTGCTCCTCTCCTGGGAGGGCGCGGGAGAGCGCGCGGCGGAAGGATGGCCCAAAAATATTACGAGGAGATGAATTCCGCGTGACGGGCGGATGAATTCGTGCAGTGAGGAGGATCCCCCCGGCGGGGGATACGGCCGCGCGAGGCCCGGGGGAGGGCAGGGGGGCGCCGGCGATCGGGCGGTCGCCCGTTCCACCGGAGGACGCCGGGCGGGGGCCGCGTGCGGTCCGGCAGGGTGGCCGCCCACCCGGATGACCGAGCGGGCGGCCGTGGCGGCGCCTTCGGGGCCCCGTCAGGGCGCCATCTCGGAGAGCCGCAGCGGGCGGAGGCGCGGGCTCTTCTTCCGCTGGTGCGCCTGCATGCGGACGAGGATGTCGTCCAGGGCCCGGACGGCCTCGGCCACGTGGGGGCCCTTGCCGAGCATCACGCATTCGGCCCGCTGGGCCATGGCCGCGTCCGTGATCTCCGCGCGGGTGGGAGTCCCCCGCTTGGACAGGTTCTCGAGCACCTCGGTGGCCCAGATGACGGGGACGTGCGCCGCCTCGCAGATCCAGAGGATCTCCTCCTGCACCTCGGCCAGCCGCTCGTAGCCACATTCCACGGCCAGGTCTCCCCGCGCGATCATGACCCCCACGGGGCGCTGGGCCAGGGCCGCCAGGAGCAGGTTCGGGAGCTGCTCGAACCCCGGGCGGGTTTCGATCTTGAGGACGAGCCCCAGGTCCTTGTGGGGGATCTGGGCCAGGCGCGCCTCCAGCTCGCGGATGTCCTCCGGGCGCCGGACGAAGGAGAAGCCCACCAGGTCCGCATGCCCTGCGATGAAGGGGAGGTCCTCGATGTCCTTGGGGGTCAGGGATGGGATGGAGAGCTGGCTGTCGGGAAGGTTGATCCCCTTGTCGGGCCCGAGCCGGGTGCCCGCGTCGGCGGTCTGCGTGATCTGGACGCGCAGGAGGTCTTCCTCGACGCCGGTCACCAGGCCGCCCAGCTTCCCGTCGTCGAACCAGATGCGTTCGTTCGGCCGCACCTGGGCGAAGACCTCGGGCAGGGTACACCCGATGCGGGCCGGCTCGAGGACCCGTCCGGCGGCGTCCCGCACCGCCGTGACCCCCGGCGCCAGCGAGCGGGTGAGCAGCAGGGTGTCGCCGGGTTTGAGGAGGAGCGCCTGGGGCACCGGCGGCAGATCGCCCACCCGGGCCTCCGCCGAAAATTTCCGCTCCGTGCGGCCGCGCACGCCGCGGGCGTGCAGGACCGTGCCGGGCCCCACGTAGGCCGTCTGGGCGGCCTCGCCGATGCGGCACACCTCGCGGCGCTCCGTGACCTGTACCCGCCGCCGGCTGCCCCGCAGGTCCACGAGCTCGACGCGGTCGCCCGGGCGCAGGCGGATCAGCCAGGGCTCGGGGACGGGCACCGCCGCGCCCACCCCGGCCGGCAAAAGGTCCTGCCGGCCCACCGGGTAGAACCAGACCTGGGCGGGAGTGGTGACCCGGCCGCACACATCGCGCCTTGGCCGCCACCGCAGGACCCGGGGGCCCGGCTCCATGGGGCCCGTGCGAAGCTTGGGCCCGCCCAGGTCCATGAGCACGCGGCAGTTGCGCCTCACCTTCCGCCGGGCGCGCTGGAGGTGGTGGACCATTGCGGCCCAGGCCTCGACGTCATCATGGGCGCAATTGATCCGCATCACATCCATGCCGCGGGCCACCAGTTCCCGGACCAGGGCGCCGTCCTCGGCCGCCTCGGTGGGCATGGTGACCATGATCCGCACGGTGCGCCCCGGGGGGTTCGATCCGAGGAGCGCCTCGGTGTGGGCCTGGAGGAGTTGCTTGCCCTCCACGAACGTGAGGGCGGGGCCGCCGGGCGCATTCCCGGCCGGGGGGACGCCGGCCAGGTGGCCCAGGACCGCCAGGACCGCGTCGAGGTTGGCCAGGACGTGGGATTCGCTCCGGCCGAGCGAGGACAGGCCCATTTCGGCCAGCCGTTCCTGGAGGCTGCGGATATCGTGGCGCCGGAGCGCCAGGTAGTGGAGCAGGTTCCGGGTGCTCTCCCGATGGATCGGCTGCATCGCCTCGATCTGGGCGGTCCGCTTCCGTTCCAGTTCGAGCATGTCCGCCCGGATGCGGTGCAGGTGGGTGAGGAGGCTCTCCACGTCCTTGGGATCCCAGGACGGCCGGCCCGGCTGGCCGTTGTTTTCACGCTGGGCGGCGAGGGCTATCATGGGGGGTCTCCGGCCCATTGCGGATTGTGGATTGCGGAATGCGGAATCTGCGCGCCGCCTTGCACCTGGGCTTTTTTGAGCAGCCTGCAGAAGTGCGGGTTTTTCGGCATCGTGCTAATGTTGCTGCCTGTGGCCCCGCCCGGCCCGCCCGGATGCCCGAGAGCCTAACTTATAATATAGGGCACTGCGCGGCAACGGCGCCGGGGGCAGGTGCCGGGGGCAGGGCACCTGTGGCCCTTGACCCGCCTCGGCCACCTCTAGCCCGGATTCCTCGCGATCACCCTCGCGAAGGATCCGGGCATGTCCGATGGCTAATTACCAATGGCCAATTGCCCAACCGCTGCGGCCAATGGTTTGCCACAGGATACTCTCAATACCGAGCACCATTGGCAACTGCAAATTGGCAAATTGGGAATTCCGCCCCGGCGCCCCAGGAGGGACACCCCATGAGCATCCACAAGGCCACCAAACACTTCGAGGCCTGGCTCGGCGGGCGCATCGCCCTCGTACCCCGCGACCTCGCCCTGAAGCACCGCCTCATGCGGGAGAGCCGGTTCGCGTTCCTGCGGGGCGCGTTCTACCGCTGGGCCCAGATCTGGCAAGACCGCTGCCCGGCGGCCGCGGCCGCGCCCGCGGTTGTGGCCGTGGGCGATCTCCACGTCGAAAACTTCGGGACCTGGCGGGACGTCGAGGGCCGCCTGGTGTGGGGGATCAACGATTTCGACGAGGCATACCCGCTATCCTACACGAACGACCTGATCCGCCTGGCGGCCAGCGCCCACCTGGCCAGTGCCGAGGAGGATCTCGCCATCCGGCCGCGGGACGCCTGCGAGGCCATCCTCGCCGGCTACTCGGAGGGCCTGGCCGGCGGCGGCCGCCCGTTCGTCCTGGCGGAGGAGCACGGCTGGCTGCGGCGCCTGGCGCTGGGCGAACTCCGCGACCCCGTTCACTTCTGGGAGAAGCTCCGCGCCATGCGCACCGTGGCCCGCGGCGTCCCGGCCGGCGCGCGCGGCGCGCTCGACCGGCTGATGCCGGCACGGGGTCTCCCCTGCCGGATCGTGCAGCGGCAGGCCGGCGTGGGAAGCCTGGGGCGCCAGCGCCTGGTGGCCATCGCCGAATGGCACGGGGGGCTGGTGGCGCGGGAGGCGAAGGCCTTCGTGCCCTCCGCCTGCACGTGGGCCCGCCCCGCCCGTGGGGCCGCGGCGAACTCCTACGTCACCCTGCTGGAACGATCGGTGCGCTGCCGCGATCCGTTCGTCCAGGTTCGGGGGCCCTGGATCCTGCGGCGCCTCGCCCCCGACTGCAGCCGGATCCCACTCCAGGCCCTGCCCAAGGAGCGCGACGAATGGCGCCTGCTCCACGCCATGGGGTGGGAGACGGCCAACGTGCACCTCGGCAGCCGGGAGGCCCTCGGGAACGTACGAAGAGACCTGGGACGCCGGCCGCGGGGCTGGCTGCATGAGGCCGCGAACATCATGGTGGAGGCGACCACGGCCGATTGGGCGGCCTGGAAGAAGGGGTGAGCGCGCCCGTCACCCCGTCGGCACCGGCTGGCCGCCGGCGCTCAGCGCGCCGATCAACTCGTACAGTCGTTCCTGGGAGCGCACGGCCCCTCCGTGGGCCGGGCGGAGCCGCCGGGACATTCCATCGGGCTGCAGGACCCGGCCCTTCACGTCGTCCGCCAGTTGGACCTCCAGGAAGTCGTGGAGCTGGTCCTGGAGCTGCGCATCGAGGATGGGGAAGGCCATCTCCACGCGGCGATCCAGGTTGCGCTCCATCCAGTCGGCCGAGGCCAGGAAGTACTCCGGGGCCCCGTCGTTGTCGAAATAGAAAATCCGCGCGTGCTCCAGGAACCGGTCGATGATGGAGATCACCCGGATGCGGTCCGAGAGGCCGGGCACCCCCGGGCGCAGGCAGCAGATGCCGCGGACGATCAGGTCGATCTGGACGCCCGCCCGGCTGGCCTCATACAGCTCCTCCACGAGCTGCCGGTCCACCAGGTGGTTGAGCTTGGCGACGAGGCGGGCCTGCCGGCCGGCCCGGGCGTGGTCCGCCTCCCGGCGGATGCGCCGGATCATCCCGTCGCGCAGGTCGGTGGGCGCCACGATGAGGTGGTTGAAGGCCTGGGGCCGGGCGTATCCCGTCAGCAGGTTGAAGAGCTGGGCCACATCCTCGCCGTAGGATTCCCGACAGGTGAAGAGGCCCATGTCCGCGTAGGTCCCCGCGGTGCGCACGTTGTAGTTGCCCGTGGCCAGGTGGCAGTACTGGCGGATGCCGTCCGCGTCCTGGCGCACCACCAGGCAGGCCTTGCAGTGGGTCTTGTATCCCATGAGGCCGTACACCACGTGGGCCCCCACCTCCTCCAGCGCCCGCGCCCACCGGATGTTGTTCTCTTCGTCGAACCGCGCCTGGAGCTCGACGAGGACCGCCACCTCCTTGCCCTTCTCCACGGCCAGGGTCAGGGCCTGGGCGATGGCCGAGGCGGGGCTCACGCGATACAGGGTCATCTTGATGGCCAGCACCTTGGGGTCCACCGCGGCCTCGTGCACGAAGCGGGTCACCACATCGAAGGTGTGATACGGGTGGTACACCAGGATGTCGCCCCCACGGATGGCCGTCCAGATGTCCGGCGCCCGGTCGAAGGCCGGCACGGGGCGCGGGACGAGGGGGCGGTCCTTGAGCCGGGGGATATCCACCGCGTCGTACAGTTGGAAGAGGTCCGAGAAGGCGATGCCGCCCTCCTCGGGATACAGGTCCTCCGGCTGCAGCTCGAGCTCCTCCACCAGCGGGGTCAGCACGTCCGGGGGCAGGTCGCGCTCGTACTGCAGCCGCACCGCATCGCCCAGGCGGCGCTCCCGCAGGCTCTCCTCGATGACCGTGAGCAGGTCCTGGGTGCGCGTGCGCGGCAGCTCCAGCTCCGCGTCGCGGGTCACCCGGATGGCGTGGCAGGCCTGGATCTCGTACCCGTGGTAGAGATGCGGGAGGTGCAGGCGGATCACATCTTCCAGCAGCATGAAGGCGTACTGGCCTGCCGGGTCCGGCAGCAGGACGAATCGCGGCACCACGGACGTGGGGATGTGGATGAGCGAGAGGCTGGTATGCGGCAGCGCGGACGTGCCGGAGACCCGGAGGGAGACGGCCAGGACCAGCGACCGATTGTTCAGGTGCGGAAAGGGATGCCCCGGGTCGATGGCCAGGGGCGTGACCACCGGGAGCAGGATCCGGCGGAAGTATCCCTCGAGATACCCTTCCTGTTCGGGGGTGAGGTCCTTGGGGGAGACCAGACGGATCCCCTCGGCCGCCAGCAGGGGCTGGAACTGGTCCAGGAAGCAACGATGTTGTTCCTGGACCATGGCGTGGACCCGCTCCGAGATGGCGGCCATGGTCTGGGCGGGGGTGAGCCCGTCCGGGCCCGTCTTCTGGTCCCCGGCGCGGATCTGCCGCTTGATGCCGGCCACCCGCACCATGAAGAACTCGTCCAGGTTATCGCTCACGATGGCCAGGAACTTCACGCGCTCCAGGAGGGGTACGCTGGGATCCTCGGCCTCCTCCAGCACCCGCCGGTTGAACTGGAGCCAGGACAGCTCGCGGTTGATGAACCCGCCCTCGTTCATGGGCGCGGCGCCCCTCCGAAGGTCTCGGCGATCAGGAAACCGTACCCCGCGCCGCGGACGCACACCCTCAGCGCCGGGCACCCGCCGAGGGCCATGAGCTCTTCGAACACCACCGCGGCGGCCAGCAGCGTCTTCCCCCTCCGGGCCGCCTGGCCGTTGAGTTTTCCCCGTGGCGGCGACAGGAGGCCTTCCACGCGTTCGCGGATCGCGGCCACGTCGGTGAGTTGCAGGCGCAGGCCGTGGAGACACACGCGGCGGTCCCAAATGCCCCGGAGATGCAACCGCCCCAGGGCCTGCACGTGCCCGCCGAGTCCCACCACGCCCGTGCCTCCACCCAGGCCCGGCATCGCGTCCCGCACTCGCTGCCGGACCTCCCGCCGGAGGGCCCGCACCTCGGCGGGCGTGGGCGGGTCGTGTTTGAGGAAACGATGGCTCGTCCGCACGGCCCCCACGGAGACCTGGGCGACGGTGCGGATCTCGCGTTCCTGAAGGCTGGTGAGTTGGAGGCTGGTGTCGCCCAGGTCGGCGACCAGCGCCTGCAGGTCGGGCAGGCTTCCGCAGGCCGCGATGGCCCCCAGGCGCCCCTCCTCGCCCCCGTTCACGATGCGCACCTCCACCCCCTCCTCCCGCCTGAGCAGCTCCAGCAGGTGGGCCGCGCCGGCCGCGCCACGCACCGCAGCGGAGGCAACGACCAGCACGGGCACATCGCCCTCGGCGCGCAGGTCCTGCAGGAAGGCACGCACGGCTTTGATGGTGTCCCGTACGGCCGAGGCCGGGAGGTCCGGGCGGCCGTTGGCCGGGCGGGCCTGGATGGGCTTCTCGCGGTCCACGTGGAAGGCGACCCCGGGCACGATCCGGGCCTGGGACACGCGGATGGCGCTTGAGTCCAGGTCCAGCAGGAGGACCACGCGGGGCGCCGGCGAGACGCCCTGGGTGAGGTCTCGGGTGGCCATGGGCGATCCCGCCCGCTGGCCTCTCTTATGGACGGAGCCGTTGTGATCCATACAGACCTCTTCTTTTGCAATGTCCTGGCTTTGGGGCACGGGCTTGTGTGGATTGGGACTCGACGGCCCGGCGGGACGCCGTGCGGATTGGGGGAGGGAACCAAAGCATGTTGGATCCAGAGAACGGATACCATAGGAATATGACGGGAAGATGACAAGCGTGTTACGTCTCTGTGACGTACGGTAAGTTCCTGTTAACGGAACAATTTCCGGCGGTCCGTCAGCGGGATGTAACGGGGGGCGCGTATACTTGCCGCCATCAAGATTCGGCCCGGCGGTGTATCGCCTCGCCTGGGATTCGAGGGGCGCGTCGCCTCGAGCGAGATCAACGCGGCGGTCTTCTTCCTGGATCCGTTGACGGCCCAGACGTACGGCCCGGACATTCAGGCCCTCCTGCGGGCGTGCGACGCGCAAAGCGTCCTGCCGGCCACGAACCTCGCCACCCTGGACCCGATGGTCACCGGCCCGGTCATTTTTTGGTCGGATACCGCGATTCGCTCATTGACAGGCCATGTATTGCGTGCTACGAGAGCGCATGCCCGACGGATGCGCGGACTACCGAGGCGCAGTCTCCACGTTCCTCGGGCACGCGTCTCGGACGTGGCATCCCCGCCCGCACGCAACTCCTCCCGGCGCGCCATTCCCCCGCCCCCCAGGTTTGCCTCGACCCGCGCCAGACCCATCGCAAGGTGCCGCGCCGGGAGATCCCCCGGCCTCGGCCGGCCCACTCCTCCCGGACCTTCCGGGCCGTGGCCGGCAGGTGCGGCGGGGGGCCCGGGGATGTGGGGGACGACCGTGAGGCCGTCCGACCGCACGGTTTCCCTCGGAAATCCCGCACGCCAGCCCCTGGCGGTGATCGATATCGGCTCCAACACGGGCCGGGTGATCGTGGTCCGCCTGACGCCCGGGGGCCACCTGGAGACGCTCGCCGACGCCCAGGCGCCCCTCCGGCTGGTGCGGAACGTGCGGACCAAGCAGCATCTCGGTATGGCGGCCATCGATCGCACCCTGCGGGTCCTCCGGGACTTCCAGGCGGTGGCCCACGGGGCTCGGGCGGGGCGCGTCATGGCCGTCGCCACATCGGCCGTGCGCGAGGCGGCCAACGGCCACGACCTGGTGGGGCGCGCGCGGCGGGAGCTGGGCCTCAACCTTCAGGTGATCGATGGCTCCCGCGAGGCTCAGTGCGCCTTCGTGGGCGCCGTCCGCGGGTTGCCCATCGAGCACGGCCTCGTGCTCGATCTGGGCGGGGGGAGCCTGCAGATCTCCCATTTCCGGAACCGCTGCCCGCGGCGCACCTGGAGCTTCCCGCTGGGGGCCCTGCGCCTGAGCGACCGCTTCCTCGATCACGACCCCCCCACGCAGAAGGAGATCCGGCGGCTCAAGAAGGCCGTGCGGGTCGCCCTGAAACGGGCCGGCGTGCGCCGCCTGGCTGCGGACGAGCGCCTCATCGGGACGGGGGGTACCATCCGCAATCTCGCCAAGCTGGATCGCCGCCGGCGCGACTATCCCATCCCCCGCCTTCACGGGTACACGCTGAGCTATGGCCGGATGGAGGACGTGACGGCGCTGATCGCCTCCCGCCGCCGGGCGAAGCGCGAGACGCTGCCCGGCCTGAACCCCGATCGCGCGGATTCCATCGTGGGCGGGGCCCTGATCGTGGAAACCGTCATGGAAATGGTGGGGGCGGACGAGATCGTGGTGGCCGGGCAGGGGCTGCGCGAGGGGCTCGCCTTCGGCGCGGCGGCGCACGCCGCCCGCCCGGCGACGGTGGTCCGCCGGGCCTCGATCCTGGCGCTGGCCCGCCGCTTCGGTACCTGGGACTCGAAGGCCGCGGCCCGCCGCGCAGGCATCGCGGCGCGGCTCCTGGGGGCGCTGGAGCCGCGGGCGACGGCCGAGATGCGGGAGATGATGGACTACGCCGCCCTGGCCCTCGATATCGGGCAGAGCGTGGACCATTTCAAGCGGTACGAGCATACCGCCATGATCCTCAAGGCCGCGGACCTGGCGGGCTTCTCCCATCGGGGGATCGCGGTGCTCTCCGCGCTCGTGTGGCAGGTGGCCGACGGGAAGATGAGCTGGAAGGTTTTCAGGCCCCTGGTGCGGGCGGAGGACCAGGAGCCCATCGAGCGGGCCGCCACGATTCTCGCCCTGGCGGATGAGATCGCGCAGCGGTGGGTGGGCCGCGCCCCTGCATCCATCCACTGTCGTATTCGGGGCGAGGAGGTCGTCCTCGGGGCCTCGGCGCTCGGCACTTGGTCGCCCCGCCGGCTGGCGGACCGGTTCGAGCATGCGTTCGGACGCCGGCTAGTCGTGCAGGGTGCCGGGGAAAAGCACGAAGGCAGGCGAGCCCGGCGGAGAGCACTCCGCGGCCGCCGAACCTAGCAGGGCGCCGAAACGGGTCCAGCTTCTCTACCCCGCTGCCTCGCCGGCAGCGGGTGGACTGCGACGTAC
>DASPOZ010000449.1:0-2822 GCA_035625755.1 Candidatus Sulfotelmatobacter sp. | reverse complement strand
AGTCGATGCGTCCCTTGCGTTGCTTCCGAGGCCTCCCGTCAACGATCTCGATCGCCCCGGCCGTCTCCTCCCTGCGGATGAGATCCTCCGTCCACCCGCGCGTGTGCAGCGCCGGGTCGATCAGCTTGGCGCGGGTATCGGCCTCACCAAGCCCCATGCCAGTTGCACCCCCTCAGGCCCCCACGGGGACATTCCCTCGTTCTGGGTCCCATTCCCTTCTGGGGAACCACCGGGGGAAAGATACCCACCACCCGGTTGGCGGTCAATAATCTTTCAGAGAGCGATGGGCGGGGGTTACCCGATGAGCAGGAGGCGGAGGTCCATGACGTTGGTGAGGGTGGGGCCGGTGATCACCAGGTCGCCCAGCGCATGGAACAAGGGATAGGCGTCGTTGTGGTCCAGGTGGGCCTGCGGATCCAGGCCGAGGCTGCGGGCGCGCGCGCAGGTCTCGCCGTCGGCCACGGCACCGGCGGCGTCGGTGGGGCCGTCCGTGCCGTCCGTGCCGGCGGAAAACACGACGGCGCCCGGCACCCCCTCCAGGGCCAGGGCCGCCGCCAGCACGAACTCCTGGTTGCGCCCGCCCTTCCCCTCCCCGCGCAGCGTGACCGTGGTCTCCCCGCCCGAGATCACGCAGGCCGGGGGCGCCACGGGCCGGCCGAAGGTCCGCACCTCGCGGGCCACGGCCGCGTGCACCCGCGCCACCTCCCGCGTCTCCCCATCCACCGTGGTGGAGAGGACCAGGGCGCGCAGGCCCAGTTGCTTGGCCTCCACCTCCGCCGCCTCCACGGCCTGGGTGTTGTTGGCCACCAGGACGTTGGTCACGCGCGTGAAGATCGGATCGCCCGGCTTGGGGGTCTCGGGGCGCTCCCCTCGCGCCCCGGCCTCCAGGTGTGCCCGCGCGGCGGCGGGCACCTTCTCCCGCAGCCCGTACCGGTCCAGGATGCCCAGCGCGTCGGCGAAGGTGGTGGGGTCCGCGGCGGTGGGGCCGGAGGCGATGGCATCCAGGGGATCGCCGATGATGTCGGAGATGATGCAGGCCAGCACTGCGGCGGGCGCCGCCGCCCGGGCCAGCAGCCCGCCCTTCATGGCCGACAGGTGCTTGCGGACGGCGTTGATCTCCCGGATGGTGGCGCCGCAGGCCAGGAGCCGCCGGGTCACCTCCTGTTTGTCGGGTAGGCCGAGGCCTTCGGCCGGCAGGGGCAGCAGGGCCGAGCCGCCGCCGGAGATACAGGCGATCACCAGGTCTCCCTCGCCGGCGTCCCGCAGGAGGGCCAGCATCCGCCGCGCCCCCTCCACGCCGGCCTCGTCCGGCACCGGGTGGGCCGCCTCGCAGAGCCGGACCCGGCGGAGGGGCGCCGTGTGGCCCGCCTTCACGTTCACCAGGCCGCCCGCCACCCGGTCGCCCAGGATCTCCTCCACGGCCCCGGCCATGGCGGCGCCGGCCTTGCCGGCGCCCACCACTATCACGCGCCGGAGCGATGGCAGATCGAAACGGGCCGGCCCCGCCAGCAGCCACTGCCCCTCCACGCGGAGGTGGCGCCGCATCGCCGCCCGGGGATCCACGGCGGCCAGGGCGGCCGCGAAGACCCGGCGCGCCGCCGCGCGCAGCTCCGCTACGCTCCGCATCATGCCCGGGCCCCCGGGGTCCAGGTGGGGGGCGTTGGACCGCACGGCTGTACGACAGTACGACCGTACTCGAACAGCACGGCAGGAGGAGGTCGTGCCCCCGGACTGTTCCAGAAACGTCGAACAGTCGAACAGTCGAACAGTCGAACGCCTTTTCTCATGCCGCTGGCGACGAGATACCGCGAAGGGGGATGCTCCGGAGCACGGTGTAGATGGAACCCTGGGGGTGCAGCTGGCTCCGCATGAGGTCGATGTGGGCCACGCTGATGATCCCGAGGACGCCACCCCCGAGGGCTGCGGCGGCCTCGGCCAGCGCCGCGGCGTTTCGGGGCGAGCGCACGCGGCCCAGCGTGAGGTGGGGGCGGAAGCGCCGGGCCTCGCGCGGGAACCCCAGCGCGGCCAGGGCCCGCTCCACGGAATCCTGCAGGGCCACCAGGGCCTCGGCGCCCTCCGTCATCCCGGCCCACAGCACGCGGGGCGGACCCTTCGGAGGGAACACCCCGAAACCGCCCACCCGCGCCGTGAAGGGCGCGTGGGGCGCGGCGGCCCCCTCCAGGGCGCGGCCCACCCGCTCCACGCCGCGTTCGCCGATCTCGCCCAGGAATTTGAGGGTCAGGTGGATGTTGCCGGGGAGGGTCCAGCTCACGTCGGCCGGGACCTGCCGGAGACGCCCCTGGGCCTCGGCCAGCGCCCCGCGCAGCGGCTCCTCCAGGTTCACGGCCACGAAGGCCCGGATTCCCTTCTCCCCCATCGGCAGAAACACGAAACCCCGAACCCCCCTGGCCCCGCGGGGCGGGGTCAGGGGGGCGTTCGGGGTCCGGGCTCGGGCGTTACTCCAGGACGAAGTGCGCCCGGCGGTTCCAGCGCCAGGCCGATTCGTCGTGCCCGAGGACGAAGGGCCGTTCCTTGCCGTAACTGATCCAGCGGATGCGGGCCTTGTCGATGCCCGCGGCCACCAGGTAGTCCACCACGGCCTTGGCCCGGCGCTCGCCCAGGCCCAGGTTGTACTCCGCCGTGCCCCGCTCGTCGCAGTGCCCCTCGACGACGATCTTGGCCTGCGCGTTGTTGCGCAACCACTGCACGTCCTCGTTCAGCGCGGCCTTGGCGTCGTCGCGCAGCTCCGACTTATCGAAGTCGAAGAAGGCGTCCTTCATCGGCGCGGGCGCCGGGGGCGGCGTGGGCGGGGGCGGGGTTGG
>DASPOZ010000448.1:0-3548 GCA_035625755.1 Candidatus Sulfotelmatobacter sp. | reverse complement strand
CTGGTGGTCTTTCCCCGCCAGCCAGACGGCCAAGTTGCATGACCGGCACGGGTTGGCGGTGCCCATCACGTAGCCGCCCCGGCGCCTATCGGCACCTTCGCGCCGGGCCGGGAGTGAGCGCGCGCGGCCGCCCTGGCGTGCGAGCGCGGCAGGGCCTTGCCGCCGCTCCTCCCGCGCCGCCCCCCGGGCCACATGGGGCCGGGCAGGCGTCGCCGGGTCCTTGGCGGCCCGCCCCTTCCGGGGCCGCGGCGACCCCTCCCGCGACCGCGCGGACCGGCGGCGGGGCATGAGATCGGCCGGCCCGGGGGGTTGATCGGGCTGGAATGTCTCCGCAGTGTTCCGGCCCCCACCCGGCGGGGGAGTCTCGGCCGTCGGCGAAGGCCTCGGGCTTGCCCCTTGTGCTTCGTCGGCACCGGGCGGCGCCTCGGCATCCGTGGGCGTGCGGGAAACATCCCGTGGAGCCTGCGGCCCCATCCCACCCTCGGTCTCCGCCGGTTTCGGGCCCAGCGGTTGCGCCACGGAGGTGGCGGAGGCATCACGCGGCGGGGCGCCGTGCCCGGGCCCGGCACCGTTGCCGTTGCCGTTGGCGGATTCGAAGCGATCTTTGTTTTTGGGGTCGATGGGCGGCATTTTAGCTCGGCCTGCGGCGCCTTCCGGGAGCGGGCGCGCCGCCTCAAAGGGGCAGATGGCTAGAAAATGCCCGGAAGACCCTACGTGAACCGTTGCCAGACAGTCAAGGAAAAAATCCCATTAATAAAACCTTGGTTCACAGAGCGGAACGCCTTATCTTCCCCACCGCGCCCCGTGGCAGCCCCGTGGAGAACTCCACGATGCGGGGGTACTTGAAGTGGGCCAGCCGCGCCTTGCAGAAGCCGATCAGGTCTTCGGCCGTCACCTGGGCGGCGTTCCGCGCCACCACCACGGCCTTCACCTCTTGTCCCAGGCGTTCGTCCGGCACGCCCACCACCACGGCCTCCGCCACGCCCGGGTGGGAGAGGAGCACGTCCTCCACCTCCCGGGGGAACACGCTGTAGCCGCCCCGCAGGATCGTGTCCTTCTTGCGGCCGGCGATGGTCACGTAGCCCTCGGCGTCCATCCGGGCCAGGTCCCCCGTGCGGAACCACCCGTCCCGGAAGGCGGCCGCGTTCTCTTCGGGGTCGCCGTAGTAGCCGCGCATCACGGTGGGGCCGCGCACCTCCATCTCGCCCACGCCGCCCGGGGCCACGGGCCGCCCCTCCTCGTCCACGAACCGGACCTCGGCGCCGCCGGCCGGCCGGCCGATGCGCTCGGGCCGCTCGTCCGGATCCCCCCGCCGGAAGGTGACCACGCGGAAGATCTCTGAGGCGCCGTAGCCCCGCACCACGGGGGCGCCGACGCGGCCCTGGAACTCCTTGGCCAGGGCCAGGGGCATGTCCGCCGCGCCCGACACGGCCATCTGGAGCGTCGGGCAGTTGATGTCGCCCGGCAATTCCAGCAGGCGCCGGTACATGGTGGCCACGCCGAAGAAGGCCGTGGCCCGGTGGGCCCGGATGGCCTCCACCACGGCCGCCGGATCGAAGCGGGCCATGACCACCACGGTGGCGCCCGCCATGAGGGGGGCGCTGAGGCCGCCGTTGAGGCCGTACGAGTGCGCCAGCGGCAGCGGGGTGACCGCCACGTCGTCGGGCGTGAGGACGAGGACCTCTTCCAGCCAGGACCGGTTCGCCGCCCACAGGTTGCCGTGCGTGATCTCGGCGCCCTTGGGGCGGCCGGTGCTGCCGGAGGTGTAGCAGATCAGGGCCGTCGCCTCCGCGTTCAGGGGATGCGGCGCTGCCGGCGGTACGGCGGCCGGCGCCAAGCCCTCCAGGGGCGTGGCCCAGGCGGCTTCGGGCAGGCCGGCGAGGCCGAGGGAGAGGAGCCGGCACGCCCTGCGGGCATGCACCGCCGCCGCCGCGCCCTCCCGCGCCGACGCCGCCTCCACGATCAGGGCGGCGGCTTCAAGTTGGTCCAGCAGGCCGGCCGTCTCCCGGGCCTTGAAGGTGACGTCGAGGGGAACGGCCGCGGCGCCGGCCTTGAGGAGGGCATAGAAGGCGAGGGGGAACTTCGCCGAGTTCCCCAGCATCAGGGCCACGCGCTCGCCGGGGCGCACGCCGGCGGCCGCCAGGCCGGCGGCCAGCCGGTTCGTCTCGCGCTCCAGGTCCGCGTAGGTAAGCGTGCCGTCCGCGGCGATGACCGCCGGCTTGCCGCCGAAACGGGGCGCCACCTCGGGCAGGAACGCGGCGAAGTTGCAGAATTTCCCTCGTCCGCCAGGTAGGGGAGGCATATCGGCAGGGCGATCGCGCATCAAGGCAGATGCTCCAGATCGTCCAGATCTTTGTGCCTGCCGCTGGCCTTCTTGTTCTTCTTGAGATGCTCCAGGCTGATGACGTCTACCGTCACGTCCTCGATGGCGGCTCGCGTTCGCTGCGGATAGCACTCCTCGAACCGGATTCCAGAAATTCTCGTCAGGACGTCGATGCGCAAGGGGGGAATCCCCATTCGAACGTGCTGATCTTTCTTCAGAAAGAGCCCAGGGGATAACTCGGAAACTCGAAAACCAAATCCCGCAATGGCCTCCACCAGCCTCTCCGCGTTCCGCTGGTGCATGGCCACCCAGACATCCATATCCCCCGTGGGGCGCGGGTAGCCGTAGTAACCTACCGCGTACGCATCGACCAGGAGGTACTCAACCCCGTGAGAGTTGAGTAATCTCAAGAATTCTTTGAAGTCTGGCGGAAGACGGATCGTAGCCATAGGCGATCTGGCGCAAGAACTCCAATGCCTCGAGGCGTTCCTCGGGTGTCTTGGAGAGCCAATACGCCTTCTCGTCGTCCCCCGCCGCGGACAGCGAAGTCACCGAAAAGGCCGTCTTGTCCATCCGATAGGGAAAATCAGTAAGGTCCATCAGAACACCGCCGCAATTCCCGCCCGTTCCATGGTTGGGCCAAATGGCCGATTCAGTCTACCAAAGCCTGCCTCCATGTTCCACCTGTCCAAGCCGTTGGTTGAGCGGCGGAGGTCAATGGTCGGCACCGAGCGTGCCGCGGAGCCAGGTCGCGAGGTCGCGGATCTCCTCGGCGCACACGGAGTGCGGCATCGGGTACTCGTGCCATGCGACCTTGTAGCCCTGCCCCCGCAGCAGGTCGCGCGAGCGGCGGGCGCGCGCGACGGGGATCAGGTCGTCGTGGAGCCCGTGGCCCATGAAGATGGGCGCCTCCCGGCCGGCCGGGCTCGCCTCCGCCGGCAGCGTGCCCGCCAGCGGCAGGTACGCCGAGAGCACCAGGAGCCCGGCCAGCCGCTCGGGGTGGCGCAGCCCGGTCTGCAGCGCCATCGCACCGCCCTGAGAGAAACCGGCCAGCACGATCCTGCCGGCGGCGACTCCGCGCGCCTTCTCCTTGGCGATCAGCCCTTCGATGATGGCCTGTGAGGCCCGGATGCCCGCTTCGTCTTCCCTCCCGCCCCCCAGCTCGAACACATCGTACCACGCCCGCATGACCATGCCCGCGTTGATGGTTACCGGCCGCATGGGC
>DASPOZ010000447.1:0-9822 GCA_035625755.1 Candidatus Sulfotelmatobacter sp. | reverse complement strand
CGTACACCAGCGCCGCCCGTGAGGATTAAGGCAAGCGGAAGGTCGGCTTCCAATACGTGGACGTGACCCGCGACAAGGCCGCCATGCAGCGGATGCTCGAGCATTCCAAGGGCCGGCGGGACGTGCCGGTGATCGTGGAGGGCGGAAGAGTCACGATCGGCTTTGACGGGGGCTATTGAGAGGTCTAGCCGCTCCGCGGTTCGCGGGGCTGGCAGGCTGCTGAAAAAGGCCCATCTGCGGCGTTGGCGCGCTCGTGCACTCCCTGCGGCGTACCCGGCGTACGCCTCAGTCGGCACGTCGCGCGCCGCCTTGCATCTGGACCTTTTTGAGCAGCCTGCTCGACACCAGAGAACAGGCTGCTGAAAAAGGCCCATCTGCGGCGTTGGCGCGCTCGCGCACTCCCTGCGGCGTACCCGGCGTACGCCTCAGTCGGCACGTCGCGCGCCGCCTTGCATCTGGACCTTTTTGAGCAGCCTGCCTGGCACCGGTTCTCCGGAGCCGCCGGCGAGAACCCAGGCTTTGTTGATCGCGCATAGAGCGCGCAAAGTTCATTGATCTTACCATGCCGGATCTACCGCGCGGGTGCTGCGTGCGCGGCAGCCGCGGTCTTTGTGCTCGCGGCGCCTTCGCGGGCGCAGGAGGCGCCCGGCCCGCCCTCCGCGCTCCACGCCGCCCTGGATGCCCTGGCCCTCACGGGTGACGACCTGGCGCCGCCCGTGCATCTGCTGCCCGCGGATCGGTGGCGGCTGCCCGCCGTGGAAGGATTGCTGCGCCATCCCCTTGACGCCGTGGCGGCCGTGCGCGGGCTGGCGTCGCGTTTCCTGGTCGCGGCGCCGAAGCTGGCGGAGCAGGTTCGCGTCGGCGCCGAGGCCCTCGGCGTGCCGTTCGCCCCCCCCGCGGCCCCGCCCGAGGCCACCCTCGAGGACCTGCTGATGGACGCCCGCCGCAGGCTCGGCCGCTCCACGTCGGCGCGCGAGGCGGCCCGGCTCCGGCGCGCCGTGGCGGCGCTGCCGCCGCCCGTCCGCCTGGGGACCGCGCGCATCCTCGCCGCGCAACGGGAGGCCGCCCGGATGCTGGAGGCGGCCTTCGGGGGCCTCACCGTGGGCGAGGGCGGCGAGCTGCTGGCCTGGGCCCGCGGCCTGCTGCGCGGCGAGGGCGATCCGGATGACCCGGTGCACCCGCGGGCGCTGGCCCTGGCGGCCCGGATCGATCGGGCCGCCCTCTACGCGGCGGCGTGGCTCGTGGCGGACGCCGTGGATGCGGCCCTGCCCGACCTGGTGCGGGGCGGCCGCGATCCGGCGGTGCCGCGCGCGCCCGGGGCCATCCTGCTGGACGAGCCCACGCCCTGGGGCCGGGTGGTGGTGGCCGGGGCGGGGCCCAACGTCCACCGCCAAGACGCGCTGCTGCTGATCGATCTGGGCGGGGACGACGAGTACCTCAACAACGCCGGGGGCACGGCGGGCCGCCTCGGCGCCATCGCCGTGGCCATCGACCTGGGCGGCAACGATCGGTATCACACCACGCGGGACATGGTGCAGGGCGCCGGCGTCCTGGGCATCGGCATCCTGGTGGACGTGGCGGGGGACGATTCCTACGAGGCCGGGAACCTGGCCCAGGGCGCCGGCGTCTTCGGCGTGGGGATCCTGGCGGACCTCGGCGGGAACGACCGCTACGCGGCGCGCGCCGTGGCGCAGGGCGCGGGGGCGTTCGGTCTGGGGATCCTGACCGAGGCCGGCGGGGACGATCGGTACCGGGCCCAATCCAGGGCCCAGGGCTTCGGCTTCGTGGCCGGGCTGGGCGCGCTGGTGGAGACGGCCGGGAACGATGTCTATGTCCTCGAAGGCGGCCCGGCAGACCCGCGCCAGGCGGGCCATACCCAGAGCTTCGGTCAGGGGATGGGCATGGGCTTCCGGCCCCTGGCCAGCGGCGGCATCGGCCTGCTGGCCGACGCCGCGGGGGACGACGTGTACCGGGCCGACTATTTCGCCCAGGGTGCGGGGTACTGGTTCGCCCTCGGTGGCCTGGTGGACGAGGCGGGGGACGACCGGTATGTGGCCACGCGCTACGCGCAGGGCGCCGGCATCCATCTGGCCGTGGGCGTCCTGGCCGACGCCGCGGGGGACGACCGGTACGAGGCGCACGGCGTGGCCCAGGGCGTGGGCCACGACTGGGCGGTGGGCATCCTGGCCGATGGCGCGGGGGACGACAAGTACATCGCGGCGGCGCTGGCGCAGGGCGCGGGCAGCGGCAACGGCGTGGGCATCCTCGCCGACGTGGCGGGGCACAACAGCCTGGGCGCGGGCGCACCCACGGTTCAGGGCTGCGGCGTGCCCTCGCGCGGGTATCCCAGCATCGGCCTGCTCCTCACCAACGACGCGTCGGCCCCCGGGCTGCCGCTGATCGAGGGCCGCGCCACGCGGCGCTGCGGGAGCGTGGGCATCACGCTCGCCGCCCCCGGATCGCCGGCCGGCCTGCCCTGGGACCCCGCCCCCTTCCCCTCCGCGGGGCCGGCCCCGCCCGCGCCCCCGCCGCGGCCGCCTTCGCCCTGGCCGCCCCGCGCGGACCGGGTGGTGAAGTTGTTGCGCCAGGCGGCCGACATGGCCGAGAGCCCCGAGGGGGAGGCGCGGCGGCGCGCGGCGCGGGAGGCGCTGAACGCCGACCCTGAGGCGCTCCCCGTGCTCCTGGCCGCCCTGGAGCGCGAGGATCCGGGGATCGTCGCCGCCTCGCTGGAGGCGCTGGTGGCCATGGGTGGGGCCGCGGCGCAGCCCGTGGCGCGGCTGCTGGACCGGGCGGATGCCCGCGTGCGGCGGCGGGCCGCCTGGGTGCTGAAGGCGCGGGCGCATCCCGAGGTGGAGGCGCGCCTGATCGAGGCGGCCGGGGCGGATGGCGATCCGCTGGTGCGCGCCTACGCCCTGGAGGCCCTGCGCCCCTGGGCGGGCGGGGCCGCGGCGCGCCCCGTGCTGCTGGCCGCGCTCAAGCGTGAGGCCGACTGGATCGTGCGCCTCGGCGCGGCCCGGGGGCTGGAGGGCGCGGGCGGGGCGGATGCCTTGGACGCGCTGGCCGCCGCCCTGGGGGACACTCACTTCAGCGTGCGCGCGGCGGCACAGGATGCCCTGGCGGCCGCCGGCGAGGCGGCGCGGCCGTTCCTCGCGCGGCAGGCCGCGCCCGCGCAGGCGGAAGGGGGGCTGCTGGAGGCCATCGCGCGGCGCCACGCCCGCGCGTTGCTGGAGCGCCTGGAGGCGAAGGGGAAGTGAGGCGAGGGAAACGGTCCCGGACCCGCGGAGAGGCCGCATGGCGGTAACTGCACCCCCGGCGTGGCGTTCGCGCCGCCTGTTTCGCTGGGGCGCCTTGGTCGTGGCCTGCCTGCTGGCGGGGCTGGCGGCCGCCGTGGCGGCGCTCCCGTCCCTGGTCCGCTGGGGGCTGGAGAACCGCCTGGAACGGGCCACCGGCATGCGGGCCAGCGTGGGTTCCGTCGAGGTGCGCCGCCGTACCGGGGAAGTGCGCATCGGCGAGCTGCGCGTGACGCACCCGCGATCCGGGAAGCTGGTGGCGGGCTGGAACGGCGTGACGGGGCGCATCCGCTACGCGCCGCTGCTCCTGGGCACGGTCCGTTTCCAGACCATGTCGCTTGATGGTCCGCATCTCTCCCTCGCCCGCGCAGAGGACCGCCCCGAGGGGGATGCCATCCCCCTCTCTGCCTTCGCGGCGGGAAGCGCCAGGGGCCCCCTGACGCCATCGGTGGACCTCCAATCGCTGGAGATCCTCCGGGGGCGCATCAACTTTTTCGATGCCGCGGGGCAGGGGAGGAGCGTTCGGGTCGAGGACCTCATGGTCCGGGTGTCCGATCTCGGCACGGGGCGGGGCGCGGCCGGGCGGCGGACGAACGTGGCGATGTCCGCCCGGTGGGAAGGGGGCCAGCTCGAAGTCAACGGGTGGGTGAAGCCGTTTGCCGAGCCCCCCGAGGGGGACCTCTCGCTGCGCGTCGTGGATCTGGACCTCTCGCTGGTGGATGCCCTGCTGTTCGCCGCCCGGGGATCGGGCCTCGGCGGCGCCGACCGGCCGGGCCTCCTGGCCCTGCCGCTCACCATCCGCAGCGGCCGCGCGGATGCCACCGCCCGTCTCACCCGAGGCCCCACGGGCCCCGCCGCGGCCGAGGCCACTTTGGCGGTCCGCCAGCTCGGCCTGGACCTGGCCGAGGGGCGCGGGCACGCCTCCGCCCGGTCGGTCCGGGCGGCGGTGCCGGTATTCGACCCGGGCACGTGGACCCTGCGCGACGGCCGGATCGAGGTGGAGGGTGTGGAGGGAGATGTGGGCGCCCTGGGGGGCCTCGCGGGGCGGATCGCGTCCTTGCAGGTTGCGCTGGGGGGCGTGGATCTCCGCCAGCGCTCCTTGCAGTCGGCGAGGCTGGATGTGGCGGGCGTGGCCGTGGCTCGCGCCGCGGATGGCCTCGGCCTGGACGCCGGCCGGGTGCGCCTGACGGCCGAGTCGGCCGAGTTGGCGAGCCGCCTGGCTCGCGGCATCGGCGTCGAGGCCGAGGGACTCGCCCTGCGCGGCGCGGGCTGGCCCGGGGCCGCCGGGCGGATCGGGAGCGTGCGCGCCGCGGCCGACGCGCTGGACCTCGGGGCGCGATCCGGCCGAAAGCTCAGCATCCAGGCGGAGGGTTTGGCGGCCACCGGGCTGGGGCAGCGATCGTTGTCGGCCGAGCTGCGCTCCCTGAAGGCGGCGGCGGAAACCGTGACGGCCGGCGGCCAGGGCCTGGAGGGGGTCTCGGCCTCGCTGGAAGGGGCAGTTGCCTCGGGCGGGCAGGGGCCCCTGGGAAGCCTCGAGGTCCTGCGGGTGGCGGTCCAGGGCGCGGACCTGCGGGCGCGCACCGTGCGGGGGGCCTCCGTGTCCGTGGAGCGGCTGGCCGCGTCGCGCGCCGGGGAGGCGGAGCCGTTCGCGGTGGTCCGCGCGGCCAGGGCCGAGGTCCCGCGACTGGATGTGGCGGGCCTCCTCTCCTCGGCGCCGGCGGCGCTCGAGGTGGCGCAGGTGGAGGTGGAAGCGCCCGCCCTCCGCGTGCGGCGCGACGCGGCGGGGATCGACCTGGCGCGCTTCCTGCCGGGGGCCGGCGGCCTCGGCCCTCGCGCGCCCGCCGCGGCGTCCTCCGCCGGCCCCGGCCCTTCGGCGAGGGCCGGGGCCGCGATCTCGCCCGCGGCGGTGGCGGTGGGATTCGCCCAGATCCGCGGGGGCTCCCTGGTGTTCACCGATGCCACCGTTACCCCCGAGGCGAGCCTGTCCCTGCAGGACATCACGGTGAACCTGCTGAATTTCCGTCCCGGCAGCGGCATCCCCGCCACCCTCGCCCTCTCGGCCCGCGCCGGAGAGGCCGGGAGCATCCAGTTGGGTGCCCAGTTCACGCCGGGGACGTTCCGCACCGCCAACGGCACCGCGCGCCTCCAGGATCTCGACGTGGATCTGGCCCGTCCCTACCTCAAGCTCCCGTCCGGCATCGCCAGGATCGCCGGCCGGGTCTCGCTGGATGCGGAGGCGCGTCCGGCGGCCTCCCTGGGCCTTCCCGCCGGGGCGGCGCCGATGGCGCCCCTCGACGTGGGCCCTGCCGCGAGCGCGAACGTGAGACCGGAGTGGAAGATCGTGGCGCGGGCGGAGGCACGGGGGCTGGCCGGCCGGAACGCCGCGGGGAAGGTGCTGGCCGAGCTCCCGGCCCTCGACCTCCGGGACATCGATGTAACGGTGCCGGACCTCGCGGTGGTGGTGGGGGAGGTCGCCGCGGACCGGTTCACCCTGCCGGTGGAGCGGGATGCGGCGGGGGTGGTGCGCGTCGCCGGGATGTCCGTCCGAGCCCTCGGGACCCGATTCCAGGCCTCCGGACCTCCCTCCCTGCCGGCAGGCCTGCCCCCGGTCCGCATCCGCCAGGTCCACGTGACGGGCATGGTGCCCCTCGTGGATCGGGCCCGGCCCTACCCGCTGGAGACCGCCATCACGGACATCGCCCTCGACCTCCGGGACGTGGGCACAGTGCGCGATTCTGCCATGGGGCTGCAGCTCAGCGGGCGGCTGGAGGAGTTGCGCTTCGCGGCCGCCGGGACCACCCGCTTCGGCCCGCTCCAGGGGCAGGCCTACCTGGATCTGACGTCGCTGGATGTGGTGCGCTGGGCCGACTACCTGCCGGACGGCGTGCGGGGCCGCCTGGCCGACCTGCGGGGCGAGGCCCACCTGGAGGTCGCCTTCGGTGCCGCGCTGCCGGACCTCGTGGTGCGTGGGCGGGTGGAGGCGGCACCCCTGCAATTGGCCGAGCCCGACGGGGACGGGGTGGTGGGCGCGGAGAAAGCCACCATCGCCATCGACCGTCTGACCCTGGCGCCGCTGGCCCTGCATGCCGGCGCCGTGGCCCTGGAACGGCCGTGGATCCGTTTCGAGCGGCGGCCGGACGGCCGCATCAATTTGATGGGGCTCCTGGATCTGCGCGCGGCCCAGGGCCCGAAGGGGACGCCGCGCGCCGCTGCCGCGAGACAGGCGTTGTCTGCCTTCCGCATCGACCAGCTCACGCTCCAGAATGGCGTGGTCGATGTCAGCGACCAGACGCTGTCGCCACCGTTCCGGGAGCGGCTCCGCCAGGTGACGGGAAAGATTGCGAACTTTTCCGCGGACGAGACGACCCAGGCGACCTTCGAGCTGGAGGGCCGCCTTGGGGACGGGGCGCCGCTCGTCCTGCGGGGCCGCGGCGTGCCGCGGCCGGACCACCCGTCCCTGGAGCTCGACGGACACCTGGGGGCGTTCAATCTCGTGGGCCTCAGCCCCTACGTCCGCCGCCTCACCTCGCACCGGATCCAGCAGGGCAAGATCGAGATCGCCGTGCGCTACCAGCTGGACGCCCGGCAACTGGAGGGCCAGAACCACATCCGGATCGACCAACTGGGCGTGGGGGACCCCGAAGAGTGGCCGGACAAATTCACCGACCTCGTGGGGGTCTCGCTGCCGACGGCCGTCTCGCTCCTGCAGGATGGCGATGGGGTGATCGAGCTGGACGTCCCCGTGCGCGGCGACGTGGCGCACCCGGAGTTCGATTTCGACAACGCGATCCACACGGCCATCAAGAACGCCGTGGTGGACGCGGTGACGGCTCCCTTCCGCCTCATCGGCAAGATCTTCAGCGCCGCCGGCCGGATCGAGGAGGTCCAGATCGATCCCATCCTGTTCGAGGCGGGGTCGGCCGGGCTGGCCCAGGCGGGGAAGCAGGGCGTCGGGCGCCTGGTGGCCTTCCTGAACAACGCGCCGCGGGTCCGGCTGCAACTGGTGGGCTACGCGGAGCCCGAGCAGGATGAAAAGGCCCTGCAGGCGGCCAGCGCGGCCCAGGGCGGCGGCGTCCTGCGGCGGTTGGTCCGCCGCCTGGGCACGGGCGCGCCCCCTACGCCCGATGTGAACGCGTTGGCCCGCCGCCGCGCCGTGGCCGTGCAGAACGCGCTGACCGACGCGGGGATCGAGCCGAGCCGGGTCTTCCTGGCGGAGCCCGTGGTGGAGACGGCGGCGGCGGCACAGGAACGGGGCAAACCGGCCCAGGGCCGGGTGGAGTTCCGCCTCTTGCAATGACGCTCGGTCCCATCGTGGGACCGCTCGATGCGTGAGGCGTGACGCCTGAGGCCGGCCCCGTTCGACGTCCGGCCTCAAGCCTCAAGCGCTTGGCCTGGGCGCCCGCGTTGACAGGGCCATGCGGCGCCCGCTACGATGCAGCCACCATGGGGGAAGGGATTCTTGACATCCTGAGCGGGATCCGCGGCACCGAGCCGACGCCGCAGGAGGTGGGCGCGGCGGCGGACCGGATCGCCGAGCTGGGCGAGGCGGCCGTGCCGCTCCTCCTGGAGGCCCTGGGCGAGGAGGACGAGGCGGTGCTGGCCGTGGTGGCGGCCTCGCTGCGGCGCCTGGCGGCCCCGGCCGTGACGCAGCGGCTGGTGTTGCTGCTGCGGTCGCCGCGCCTGGGCGACCTGGCGAAGGCCCTGCTGCTCGGCGTGCTGGAGGACGCCGGGATGGACATCCACGATCCCGCCCTGGTGGGCGCCGTGGCCGATCTCGAGGGCTTCCTCTTCGCCCCGCCGGCCGCCGCGGGCGGGGCGGGGAGTCCCGGGACGGCGGAGGGCGGCGGCAACGGCGACGGCGCGGCGGAGGGGCCGCGATGAACCGGCGCGCGGCCGTCTTGGGCGCGGGGGAGTGGGGCACGGCCCTCGCCCTGCTGCTGGCCCGCCGGGGCGCGGCCGTCAGCCTGTGGGCCCGCCGGGCCGAGCACGCCGCGGCCATCGCCCGCGCCCGCGAGAACGCCCCCTACCTCCCCGGCGTGGCCCTTCCGGAGGGCGTCACGCCCACGGCGGACATGCCGCGCGCCGTACACGCGGCCGGCCTCATCGTCCTGGCCATCCCCTCGCAGAGCCTCCCCGCCTGCCTGGTCCCCCTGGCCGCCCTCGTGGGGCGCGAGGCCACCCTGGTGAGCGCCACCAAGGGGATCCTCTCCGACTCTCTGGAGACGATGGTCCAGGTGATCCGGCGGGTGGTGGGGGCGTCGCCGGACCGCGTGGCCACGCTCTCGGGGCCGAGCTTCGCGCAGGAGGTGGCCGACGGCCTGCCCACGGCCATCGTGGCCGCGTCGGAGGAGGCGGGCACCGCGCAGGCCGTGCAGGCCGCCCTGGGCGGGCCGGCCTTTCGCGTGTACGCGAGCACGGACCCGTTGGGCGTGGAGCTGGGCGGCGCGCTCAAGAACGTGTTCGCCATCGCGGCCGGCATGGTGGACGGCCTGGGCCTGGGGCACAATGCGCGGGCCGCCCTCATCACCCGCGGCCTGGCGGAGATGGCCCGCCTGGGGGTGGCCATGGGCGCGCGGCCGGAGACCCTGGCCGGCCTGGCCGGGACGGGGGACCTGATCCTCACGTGCACCAGCGATCTGTCCCGCAATCGGCGCCTGGGGATGGAGCTGGCCAAGGGGGCCCGGCTGGAAGAGATCCTGGCCGGCGGCCGCTTCACCGCCGAGGGGGTGGGGACCGCCCGCGCGGCCGTGCGCCTGGCCGCCCGGTACGGGATCGAGATGCCCATCGCCCAGGAGGTGGCGCACGTGCTCTTCGCCCGGCGCAGCCCCCGTCGGGCCGCCGAGGCGCTCATGGCCCGGGCGCTCAAGTTCGAGTGACGTCCGCCCAGCAGGCTGCTGAAAAAGGCCCATCTGCGGCGTTGGCGCACTCGCGCACTCCCTGCGGCGTACCCGGCGTACGCCTCAGTCGGTGCATCGCGCGCCGCCTTGCATCTGGGCCTTTTTGAGCAGCCTGCGGAGAAGAGATTTTTCCGCATCCTGCTGCGCGGGACAGCGATAGGAGGGGATACCGATGAAGACGCGAGGCAAGCTGGTGGCTGTCGTCGTCCTCGCCGTGTTCGGTCTCAGCGCCTGCATGACCTATCCGAACCCGGGGCCGACCAGCCCGGCCTATATCGGTGACGGCAAAACGCAGGCGGAATTCGCCCAGGACGATGCGCGCTGCCGGGATGTGGCGCAGCAGCGCACGGGGACCAGCCCCGGCGAGGCCGCCGGGCAGAGCACCGCAACCAGCGCCGTTCTGGGGACGCTCTTGGGGGCCGGCCTGGGGGCGGGGATCGGGGCGGCTGCGGGCAATGCGGGCGTCGGGGCCGCCATCGGGGCCGGCAGCGGCGCTCTCCTTGGGACCGGGTACGGATCGGGTGCGGGGGCCAGCTCGGCCGCTATGGTTCAGCAGCGGTACGATGCCGAGTATCGGCAGTGCATGTATGTTGCCGGGAACAACGTTCCCGGTATGCCTCCCCCTCCCCGGCCGC